>LKMY01000055.1 GCA_001564205.1 Nanohaloarchaea archaeon PL-Br10_U2g5 | reverse complement strand
TCACCGCTCATCGCGAGCAGGTGATCGCCGTACGTGACCGCCTCGATGGCGACGGCCTTCCCGTTGCGATCTCCGGTCTTGATATCGATGAGTCCCTTCCCGTTGCGAGACTGGAGACGATACTCATCGAGGTCCGAGCGCTTTCCGTAGCCGTTCTCGGTCACGGTAAGTACCCAGTTGTGGTACTCCTCGTCGATGGCGGCGACGCCGGCGACCGCGTCGCCCTCGCGGAGATCGATCCCGATCACGCCGCGGGCGGTTCGGCCCATCGCCCGCGCCTCGCTCTCGTCGAACCGGATCGCCATCCCGTTCCGACTCCCGATGACGATGTCGCGGTCGCCGTCGGTTACCTCGACGTCGACGAGTTCGTCGCCGTCTTCCAGCCGGATCGCCCGGATACCGGTCGACCGGATGTTGCCGAACTGATCGACGGCGGTCCGCTTGATGTACCCGTCGCGGGTGACCATCGTGAGGAACTCGTCGTCGTGTAAGTCCTCGGTGTTGACGACCGCCTCGATCTCCTCGCCGTCGCCGAGATCGAGGAGGTTCACCGCGGATTTCCCGCGTGCAGTTCGTGACATCTCCGGGATCTGGTACGTCTTCAGCTCGTAGATCTGGCCGCGGTTGGTAAAGACGAGCAGGTAGTCGTGAGAGTTGGCGGCGAACACCGACGAGACCCTGTCGCCCTCCTTGAGGCCGGTGCCGATGATTCCCTTCCCGCCGCGATTCTGCGCTCGGAACGTGTCGAGCGACATTCGCTTGATGTAGTCGTCCTCGCTCATCACGACGACGCACTCCTCCTCCGGGATGAGATCCTCGTGGGTGACGTCGCCGACGTCCTCGATGAAGCTCGTGCGGCGCTCGTCGGCGTATTCGTCTCGGATCGACCCCAGTTCGTCGACGATCACTGCGTCGAGCTCGTCGGGGTCGCCGAGGATCGTCTCCAGCCGTTCGATCCGGGCAGTGACGTCCGCGTACTCGGACTCGATCTCTTGGGTCTCCATCGAGGTCAACGACCCGAGCTGCATCCGAACGATGTGTTCCGCCTGCGGCTCTGTGAACTCGTACTCGGCCGCTAACGCCGCCTTCGCGGCGTCGCGGTCGTCGGAGTCCTGTATCGTCTCGACGACGCTGTCGACGTTTTCGAGCGCTTTTAGCCGTCCTTCGAGGATGTGTGCGCGGTCCTCACGCTCGCCGAGTTCGTGTTCGGAACGCCGTCGAACAACGTCGCGGCGATGCTCGACGTAGTGTTCGAGCGTCTCTTTCAAATTGAGCACCTGCGGCGCACCGTCGACGAGCGCGAGGTTGATGACGCCGAACGTTCGTTCGAGATGACTCTCCAACAGCTGGTTTTTGACGACCTCGGCCATCGCGTCGCGTTTGAGCTCGACGACGACGCGGATCCCGTCGCGGTCGGACTCGTCGCGGAGATCACGGATCCCCTCGATCGCGCCCTCGTTGACGTCGTCGGCGATCCGCTCGACGAGCCGCGACTTGTTCTGCTGGAAGGGGAGCTCCGAGATGACGATCCGGCCCTCCTCCTCGTCGACCTCGAACTCGGCGCGGACGCGGACGCGACCGCGACCCGTCTTGTACGCCTTATGTACCGCGCTCCGGCCGACGATGTTCGCGCCCGTCGGGAAGTCCGGCCCCTTGACGTGTTCCATGAGGTCCTCGACGGTCGCGTCCGGGCTCTCGATCAGCTCGACGGTGGCGTCGATGACCTCACCGAGGTTGTGCGGCGGGATGTTCGTCGACATCCCGACCGCGATGCCGGAGGAGCCGTTGACGAGCAGGTTCGGGAACGCCGACGGCAACACCTCTGGCTCCTGCAGACGGTCGTCGTAGTTGGCTTTGAAATCGACCGTGTCCCGCTCGATATCGGCGAGCAGCTCCTCGGCGATGGGTGCCATCCGGGCCTCCGTGTACCGCATCGCGGCCGGCGGGTCGCCGTCGACGGAGCCGAAGTTCCCCTGGCCGTCGACGAGCGGGTACCGCATCGAGAAATCCTGGGCCATCCGAGCCAGCGTGTCGTAGATCGCGCTGTCGCCGTGCGGGTGGTAATCACCCATCGTCTCGCCGACCACGGACGAGGACTTCCGGTGCGGGGAGCTGCTGGTGACGCCCGCTTCCTGCATCGCGTAGAGAATGCGCCGGTGAACGGGTTTGAGCCCGTCGCGGACGTCGGGGAGCGCTCGACCCGCGATGACAGACATCGCGTAGTCGATGTACGACTGCTCCATCTCGTCTTCGATGCGCGCGTTCGTGATCTGTGCCGCTGCGGGGCCGTCCGGATCGGGGTTAGGTACGTCGGAGCTCATCAGATATCCACCCACTCCGCTTCGGTCGCGTGCTCTTTGATAAACTGTTTTCGCGGCTCGACCGCGTCACCCATCAGGACGTTGAACATGCGGTCTGCGGCGGCCGCGTCCTCGATGTTGATCCGTTTTAGAATCCGGTTTTCCGGGTCCATCGTCGTGTTCCACAGCTGATCGGGGTTCATCTCGCCGAGCCCCTTGAACCGCTGCGTCTGGTCTGGGGCTCCGTCACACTTCTCTTCGATGATGCGGTCGCGTTCCGCCTCGGTCATCGCGTCGTACGTCTCCGAGCCCTTTCGGATGCGATACAGCGGTGGCTGTGCCGCATAGACGTAGCCGGCCTCGATGAGCGGCTTCATATGTCGATATAACAGCGTCAACAGCAGCGTGCGGATGTGTGCGCCGTCGACATCGGCGTCGACGAGCAGGATGATCTTGTTGTACCGAACGTCGTCGATGTCGAACTCCTCGCCGATCCCCGCGCCGATCGCCGTGATCAGCGCGCGGATCTCGGTGTTCTCTAAGATTCGATCGAGTCGGTGTTTCTCGACGTTGAGGATCTTTCCTTTAAGCGGGAGAATCGCCTGGTTCTCGCGGTTGCGGCCCTGTTTGGCGCTATTGTGAACAAATACTCCAGATTCGAGAGCGAAGTTGTGGGTACCAGGAACTTCGATATCGTACACGTCTTCGGTCTCTTCGAGCGGTTCGATGGAGACAACAGAATGAACAGGTGTACTGTCTGTAAGTACCGTTCCGCCATCCGCTACGGCCGTAGGAGTAAATCTCTCTGCAGTGTTTCGTCCGAACGATTTGAGCGATTGCCTGTCCATGAGCTCCTGCGCTTCACAGTAGCTCCCATCTCTGAGCATGAACTCGTGGTCAGGCGTACACCGTATGGTCTCGCCGTTATCGAGGGTGACTCGAACGAGACTCGCGTCCCGTTTCGTAACCCGAGGATTCGTCACTTGCTGGATCCCTATCTTGCCGTCTGGTCCAACCGTGTAACAGTAGTGTGTCTCCCCGTCTTCGTGTTCATCGACCAGCGCTTCGAATGTGATCGACCGACCGGATGCGAGTGCAACTTCGGTGTCACCGGTAAAGCATCCGCCGGCGCTGTCGCCTTCCACCACGAACAGCTCCGCCTCTGCGGGATCGCGGGTCTGACAGTCGGCGAGCTTGCCGGGGAGCGCCGTCGACTCCAGTGCGGACTTCCGACGGGTGAGCTCTTCGGCCTTCTTCGCCGCCTTGCGTGCTCGGGCGGCTTCCGCGGCCTTATGAACCACTTTGCGTGCGGTGTCGGGGTTCTCCTCGAAGAACGTGCCGAGCTTCTCGTGGGTCGCGGACTCGACGATGCCGCGGACCTCGCTGTTGCCGAGCTTCGTCTTCGTCTGCCCCTCGAACTGCGGATCGGGGTGTTTGACCGAGATGACCGCGGTGAGCCCCTCGCGCACGTCTTCGCCTTTGAGGTTGGCGTCGAGGTCGTCGACGAGTCCGTGTTCGTTGGCGTAGTCGTTGACGGTCCGCGTCAGCGCCGTTTTAAATCCGGTGAGATGGGTACCACCTTCTCGGGTGTTGATGTTGTTCGCGAACGCGTGGACGGAGCCCTGTAGCTCCTCGGTCGCCTGCATCGCGACCTCGACGTGGATGTCGTCGGTCTCGCCGGCGAAGTAGATGACCTCCTCGTGGATCGGCGTGCGCGCCTCGTTGAGATAGCCGACGAACTCGCGGATGCCGCCGTCGTAGCGGAAGGTCTGCGCTTCGCCCCAGTCGGCCGTCTCGTCGGGGTCGCGGTCGTCGGCGAGGGTGACGCCGACGCCGGAGTTGAGAAACGCCAGCTCGCGCAGCCGATTGGCGAGCGTCGAGAACTCGAAGTCGGTCGTTTCGAATATCTCCGTGTCGGGCCAAAAACGGATGTACGTCCCCGTACCCTCCCCGTCTTCCATATCGCGGACGCGCTCGAAGGCGTCTTCGACCGGCTCGCCGCGCGCGAACTCGTGGCGGTAGACGCCACCGTCGCGTTTCACTTCGACTTCCAACCGCTCGGAGAGCGCGTTGACGACGCTGACGCCGACGCCGTGGAGGCCGCCGGAGACCTGGTAGGATTTGGAGTCGAACTTCCCGCCCGCGTGGAGGACGGTCATGATCACTTCGAGGGCGGGTCGGTCGTACTTTTCGTGGGTGTCGACCGGGATCCCTCGGCCGTCGTCGCTGACGCCGACGGAGCCGTCCTCGTGGACCGTGACGCTGATATCGTCGCAGTACCCCGCGAGCGCCTCGTCGATGGAGTTGTCGACGACCTCGTAGACGAGATGGTGGAGCCCTCGACCGTCCGTGGACCCGATATACATCGCCGGACGTTTACGGACGGCCTGCAGGCCTTCGAGGACCTGAATCTGGCCGGCTCCGTACTCATTCTGCTCTGACATAGAAGTTAGTAGAGCTAATTGGTGCCGGGTTATAAAGCCGGCGCACGCGCGCGGGCGTGTGAGCGAGAACATACAACACGCAGTACACTGCGGTCGTTATCCACTCGTTAGTGCACTGTAGTACACAACTGCATGCGGTAGCGAGATCGTACGACCGATACGTACAACGGGTATACGACTGCTACCGGCTTCCGGAGTCATCGAGAAACGCTCTCGCGGGACTGAGAGCGGCGGTGCGGAGCTCGTCGGGGTCGAGGCTCGAATCCGAGTGGCGATCGCCGACTCGGACCGGCGTCTCTCGGGCGACAGTTTCGACGACGCGTTCCGCGAGCGACCCGACCGTGACCGGTGTCCCGTCTCGCTCCATCGAACCGGCGGCCCGCGCGAGGCGGTTCGGCGTCACGTACCGCGCTGTCAGGTGTTCGAGGTCGTCGGTGTCGGCGGGCTCGTGTGCGGCCGGAGCGCACTCACCGCCAGCTTCTTGATCCGAGTCGAGGCGGTCACGGACGATCCGACCACGGCCCCCGCGTTTGTTTCGCACGACGACGCCTGCGGCGGGCCCGTCGTACCACGCCGAGTCGGGGATCGGGTACGAGTCGGGAGCGAAGTCGCGGGCGTTTCGCTCGCGCTCGACCGCATTGACCGGGTCGAGTCCGACGCCGT
Organism: Nanohaloarchaea archaeon PL-Br10_U2g5; assembly: GCA_001564205.1. The sequence continues at coordinate 3,432 of LKMY01000055.1, read as the reverse complement.
CGAAAATGGCCGCGGCGGCGTCCGGGGGACGGAACGAGCCGACATCGGCACCGGCCGTTTCGGCCGTCTCACCCGGCTTCAGCGACTCTCTCGGCCCTTTCGGGTCAATCGATCCAGCCGACCACACGTCCGTGCCGAGAAACGGCGGCAGCCGCTCCCAGTCGTAGCCGATGCCGCAGTGATGCGGTGCCACGCCGAAGAACACGATCGTCGCGGGCTCGTCGACGCTCGCTCGGAGCGCCTCGCGGTCGAACCGGGCGCGAACGTGGCGGATCGCGGGGCGGAGCGCGAGCGGTGCGGCCTCGAGGGCTGCGTACGCCGTCTCGGGACCGGCAAAGCGGAGGAGCCCGGAGTCGTCCATTCGGAACCGGAGCCCGGTGCCACAGAGCAGTTCGAGGAGCCAGAGGTGACCTCGGAGGATGTCGGCAGCGGGATCGGACGCGAGCAGGTCCGGGAGCGGTGGAAACGAGCGCATGGTGAGGCGGCCGGCGTGGCCGTGTCGATCTGTACGTCCCACTGGGATGGCTCTTTGGGACGACGGTCTCCGCCCGTTCCCACAGCTACAAGCCGTCCCCCGACGTATCGCTTGCCGATGTTACCGATCGTGGACGCTTTCGAGTACGAGTACCAGGGCTGTGAGATCCTGTACGGTCGCGGTCGCGTCGACGACCTCGGCGCGTACCTCGCCGATCGGGGACTCAACGACGCGCTCGTCGTCTGCGGATCGAACGTCGGCGCCAACGACGACCTGATGGATCCGATACGCGGAGGGCTTGGCGACCGGTTCGCGGCCGTCTTCGACGGAACGACACCCGCAAAACGCGTCGAGACCGCGTTCGACCTTCTCGACCGACGGGCCGAGGTCGGTGCGGACGTCCTCGTCGCGGTCGGCGGCGGGAGCAGCCTCGATATCGCGCGGCAGGCGACCGTCCTCGACGCGGACGGGCGCGGCCTCGCCGATCTTCGGGCCGATGCGAAGTCAGGCCCCGACGCGCTCGGCTCGCTGGCGCCCAACGGAACGCCCTCGGTCCCGGTCGTCGTGATCCCGACGACGTTTGCAGGCGCGGACGTCTCCGCGGGCGGATCGCTTGAGGTGCTCTCCGCCGACGCCTCCCCGACCGGGCAGCCGCTGACCGTCAGCGGAGACGGGGCGATGCCGATCGCCGACGTCGCGGACCCGGCGCTGTTCGAGACGACGCCGGAGTCGGTGCTCGCGGGCTCCGCAATGAACGGCTTCAACAAGGGGATCGAGACGCCATACGCCAGCGACGCGATGCCGGTGAGCGACGCGGCCGCGGTCCACGGCTTGCGCTTCTTGAGCGAGGCGCTCCCTCGGGTTGCCGGCGACAGGCCGGGGAGCACGGAGGCGATGGACCGGGCCGTCGTCGGCGCGCTGCTCGTCCAACTCGACCGGAAGATATCCGTCATCCACGCGTTCGGACACGGCTTCGCGCGTCGATACGACGTCCAGCAGGGGACGATCCACGCGATCGTCGCCCCGCACGTCCTCGCGTACCTCTTTGACGAGGTGGACGCAAGCCGGCGGGTGCTCGCAGCAGGGCTCGGGATCGAGACCGAGGGGCGCGCCGATGAGGCGGTCGCCGAGGATATCGTGAAGGCGGTTGCGACGGTGCGCGACTCGCTTCCCCTCCCCTCGCGACTCCGCGATCTCAGTCCCGTCAGCGAGGACGACCTCCCGGCGATCGCCGAGTTCATCGCCGACGACTGGTCGATGGAGCGTGCACCCGACGGGCTCGACGCGACGCCCGAGGCGATCGAAGGCGCGCTACGCGCGGCGTGGTGATGGGACGCCGGACAGTAGCGGTTGGTCGCTCCCGACCGCGTCGCCCCGATTTCGTTCCGTCGATCGCGCCGCTCAGTCGTCCGTCGGCGCGTTCGGCCGGTACGCCTCGCTTATCGCTTTCCACTTCCCGGATCGGAACCGCCAGTAGTTGATCGCGGCCGGAATCGTCGTCTCGGCCATGAAAGCCAAATAGAGCCCCCATAGCCCGATTGCCGGCAACGCGATCTCGGGGATCGTCAGGTCGACGAGCGGGAGCGCGATCGCGGGCGTGGCGTCGTGCGCGCCGACGTACGCCAGCGGGATCGACACGCAGAACATCCCGAGGAACTGGCTCACGAAGGGAACGTTCGTGTCTCCGGCGGCGTCCAGCGGCCCCGCGGCTCCACCCGAGACGCCCTGGAACACCACCGCGGCGCAGGCCGCGTATACGAGGGTGACGGCGATCGGCACCTCCGGGCTGTCGGGGCTGTCCGCGAACAACACGACGATGTCGGTCGCGAAGAACGCGATGAGAAGCGCGCTCACGACGTACGTCGCCACCGAGAATCGGATGATGTCACGGGCGTACGCCTCTGCCTCCGCGGGGTCTTCCGCGCCTAACTCCTGGCCGACCAGACTGGAGGAGGCCAGTCCGAACCCCCAGCCGGGGGTGTTCATGATCCCCCAGATGCGCCGGGCGATGACGAACGCCGCGACGGTGTTCTCGCCGAAGACGTCGAGGATGGCTAACATCGGGAACTCCGCGACCGTCCACACGAGGTTGCGCGCGCCGACCGGAAGCCCGATTTCGACGAGGTCGTGGAGCATCCCGGGGTTCAGATACGAGCCGAACGGATCGATCGCGATCGGGAACTCGCCGAGCCCGGGGAGCCGACCGAACACGAGACCGAGCGCGAACCCCGCGGTCACGAGGAGGTTCGAGAGCACCGTTCCGAGCGCGGCTCCCTCGACGCCCCATCCCATCCCGAAAATGAAGAAGGCGCTGAGAAAGATGTTCGCGATGGCCCCGCCGGCCCGCACCTGCATCGCGGTGTACGCGTCGTCACAGCCGACGAGCACGCGGCTCCCGACCAGGTTGAGCGCGGCGAACGGGACGCCGAGCCCGACGACGCGGAGGTAGTCGCCTCCGAGCTGGATCGCTCGCTCGTTGCTGCTCAACACGTCGATGAACGACGCGGAGAACGTCCAGAACACCGCCGCGACCGGGAGCGTGACGATGACGGCGAGGAGAACGCTCGCCCGGACGGCGTCGCCGAGTTCGGCGTACGCCTCCGCGCCGTACCGCTGGGAGACCAACGCGATGGTGCCGCCGGCGACACCGCCGCCGATCGCGAACGCGAGCCCCCAGTAGGGGCCAGCGAATCCGACGCCTGCGACCGCGCTCGTGCCGACGGCGACCCCGACCATCGCCACGTCGACCGCGTTCTTCGACATCCGGGCGATCCCCGTGACGATTCGTGGCCACGCCAGGTCCGTCGTTCGGACCACCCGGTGGCGGTCGATCAGCCCCGCCTTTGCGAGAGCGAAACCGATGTAGAGGATAACGGCACGGAAGGGGTTCGGAAAGCGGACCACTGCGAGTACGCCTCTTTCTCCGTCGCTACTAAAGGGGTTTCGTCACGCGGCGG
>LKMY01000004.1 GCA_001564205.1 Nanohaloarchaea archaeon PL-Br10_U2g5 | reverse complement strand
GTTACCGACAGATATCTGCACGGGCTCCGTGTCGCCGTCGGGGGACTCTCCACCGAGGCGACGATCGAGATTGAACACGGCGTTCAGCTCTCGCTGGACGTCTCCGACGACGCCCTGAACGAGCTCGCTTGGCGCGATCGCCTCGTACTCGTAGGGGTTGTTTCCGGCGCCGCTCGCCTCGCGTTTGTCGCGTTTGACCGTCTCCTCGTCGTGGAGCTCTGCGAGCGCCTCACGGACCGTACTCGGGTAGAGGCCGGTCCCGTCAGCAACCTCGTCGCTCGTGCTGTCGGGGTTGTCTCGGAGGTAGACGTAGATCCGGGCGCGGGTCTCGGTGTCGAGCAGCCACGAGAGGAGGTCGACGATGTTGTCATCGAACCCCTTAACAGCCTTGTCGGCGCCCTCGCCGATCCGCTCTTTCGTCTTCCGGAGCTCCTCGCGAGTTCGGTCGGTCGGTGACTCGTCGACGGCGTCGCCCGTAGCATCCACGCCGGTGTCGTCGGGACCGGGCGGAAGTTCGTCTTCGGAATCGTCCATAGTCATACCACACGCTGGGGTCTGCTTGTGCAAAAGCGTTTCTCGTCGCTTTCGTTCCGACGAAACTCGACCACGGAATCCGAGGAGCGGTCGATCGGCCGGTCGGCTACGACGACGGCGATACGATGAGGTCCGCACATAACGCGTCGACCCCCGATTCCTCGCGGAGCCGGCGCTGACGTTCGCTACCGCTCTCGGTAGCGTACACGCCTCGAATCCCGTCGATATCGAGCCGATCGCACTCCTCGTCGACGACCTCGCCGAGCGGGACCGTGCCCGTTCCGTCTCGGGTGAGGAAGGTGGCGTCGTGGCCGTGTCTAATCGCCTGCCATTTGTTCTCGTCTAATAGCTCTCGTCGAAGCTGTCCCGATGATTCCCCGTCCTCGTAGCGTTCGGCGTAGTCGACGACGAGCGCGTGGACGTACTCAACGAGGGCGAGCGTCACCTCGGGGTCACGCTGGGCGTCCGGCGCCCGAACCTCTACCGTGCCGTGGATGGTGTGCGGTCGCACGTCGAACCAGAGTTCGCCGCGGTCACCGATGGAGCCGTGCTCGACCATCCGGCGCTCGTACCGCTGGAAGGCGTCGAAGTCGTCGAACGCGGTCGGGATCCCCGTGTTCGGGAGGTTCTCGAATATCTTCGCTCGAGCCGAGGCCAGGCCGGTGTCGAACCCGTTCCAGAACGGAGAGTTCGCCGACAGCGCGAGCAGTACCGGACAGTGCCATCGAAGGCGGTTCGCGATCCACACCGCCTTGTCCGCGTCGTCGACGCCGACGTGAACGTGGAGCCCCGCGGTGGTGTTGCGGTGTTGTGGGTACTGGATCCGGTCCAGCTGTGTTTGATACCGCGGCTTCTCGACGTGATCCAGCTCGCGCCACTTTGCAGCCGGATGGAGTCCCGCAGCGGCGATCCGATAGCCGTCGGCGGCGGCGTGGTCGACGAGCGCCTCGCGAACGGTCGACAGCGCCTGCTCGGCGTTCGCCGGATCTTCGATCAGCTCTGTCTGCGCTTCGATCGTACACTGGAACAGCTCGTGGTCGAACCCCTCCGGAACCGCTTCGGGCGGAGCGCGGCTGTACACCAGTTCGTCGGTTCCGGAGGTCGGACGACCGTCGGCATCCACAATGTAGAACTCCTCTTCGATGCCGAGCGTCCCCATACGGGCGAACGCGTCCCGCGAACCGAGATCCATTACGCCCCAGTTCCGGCCGCGCGGTCTTATATGAATTGGAACCCGAAACGTCGTCGGTGGCCCATTGATTCAGGGGGATCGCTGACGCTCTGGTTGGGAAAGCGAGCGGAAAACGAGTCGGTGAGGGTGTTCAGTCAGGCGATCACGTCTCTGGCCGGTGGCTCCCGTATCGACGGGAGTTCACCCGAGGACGTAGCGGAGCGCCGGGAAGCGCTCGACGAGCGCCTGGCCGCCGACGTCCACCTTCTCGATGTAGGCGTCGAGCCCGAGGATCCGACCCGCGCCGAACGCGGCGACCGTCAGGAAGACGACCGCGTAGATGAGCGTCGAGTCGAACAGCGCCAGGAACTCACCCTCCCAGCCACCGAGGTAGAACATCAGCATCTGCATCGCGCCGCCAAGGGCGGCCAGCCGGACGAACGCGCCGGCGATGAGCGCGATTCCGATGAGCACCTGCGTGACCGGAACGATGACGTTCGCGAACTCGACGAACCAGGCGGTCTGCCCCATCGCGGCGTACAGGCCGCTCACGGGGCTCGCGGCGTCGGGCGCGTGGACGAGGTAGCCGCTCGCGTCGAACGCCTCGCCGCTGACGAAGGCGAACTTTCCGAGGCCCGCAAACAGGATCATCCCACCGATCATCGCCCGAAGCAGGACGATGAACAGCGCCGACAGCGAGTGCGCTTTCCCCAGCAGGGTGATACCGCCGAACTCTCCGCCGAACTCGTTTGTCGTTTTCGTGGACATAGTGTCTCTCCTCACTTACGGATACGATGGATACACACATAAATTGAGAAGTGAGTTCTCTTTTTCATAGAATAATATTTCAAACTCCCCAAATCTATGGGGTTTTTATATACCACTGTTCAGATCAAACGGATTCGTCGTGGTCGGTCACAGAAGTAGCGTCGATTCTGTCCGACTCACCACGTTGACTCCGTCCGACTTACCACGTTGACTCCGTCCGACTTACCACGGATCGCCACTCGCCAAGTCGACGTCGGCGTCCGGCTTCGCGGACGGACAGATGTCGGCGAGCACGCAGTCGCCACAGTCCGGGTTGATCGCAGTACACGTCGCCCGCCCGTGGTCTATCATCAGGTGAGTGAACTGCTGCCAGTCCGATTCCGGAACGATATCGAGGAGGTCTTGCTCGATCCGTTTCGGGCTGTTCTCGTCCGTGATTCCGAGCCGGCGGGTGAGCCGTTGGACGTGCGTGTCGACGACGATTCCCTCGACGACGTCGTGGCCGTGCTGGAGCACCACGTTGGCCGTCTTGCGGCCGACGCCGGCGAGATCGGTCAACTCAGACATCGTGTCCGGCACCTCGCCGTCGTGTTTCTCGGCGATATCGGCACACGCCGAGCGGATGTACGTCGCTTTGTTGTTGTAGTAGGTGATCGAGTTGATCGCCTCCGCCATCTCTTCTTGCGGCGCGTTCGCGTACTCCTCGGGCGTCTCGTACGTCTCGAACAGCTCCGCACACACCTTGTTCACCCGTTCGTCGGTACACTGTGCCGAGAGGATCACCGCGATGAGCAGCTCCAATCGGTTCGAGTAGTGCAACGAGATGGTCGAGTCCGGATACTCCTCGTACAGCCTGTCGAGAACCTCGGCGACCTGCGCTTCGCGCGGATCGAGTGGCGTGCCCATGTGACCACCTCCGCCCGGTCGACATTGAACGATCCGGAACCGGCGGCGAAGTCGGGCGTCTCCCCCGGGACCGACCACGTGGTATCGGCAGATTCACATCGAATCCTCAACACGGTGGCATGTGGTCCGCTCTCGCGACCGAACTCGTCGCCGTCCCGCCTACCGCCGTCGCCCACAGGAGTTCTACTGGCTGTGGATCGCGGCGACCGCCACGTACGGCGTCGGGGATATCGTCTCGACTATCGCCTTTCTTCGATACGTTCCGGCGATCGAAGAGGGGAACCCGGTCGTCGTCCTCGCGCTCGACGCGTTCGGACTCGCCGGCCTCGTCGGACTGAAGATCGCCGTCTACCTCGTGATGCTCTGGATCTGCGTCTACGGCGCTCGCGAAGGAGACGGCCTGCTCTACTACTTCCCGCCGGTGTTGCTCACGGTCGTCGGCACGTTTCTCACCGTGAGTAACGTCCGACTGATGTGGCTGGCTTGACGGTCGAGAGCGAACAGCAGCGAACCGAGCCGTAGACGACCGACATCGGTTTGGACACGGGCATCCCAGAGACAGTCCATGCTCTCTGACACGCCGGGGCTCCACCACGTGACCGCGATCGTCGGTGACGCGGCGACGCACGCCGCGTTCTACGGCGACCTCCTCGGGCTCCGACTGCTCCGGCGAACCGTGAACTACGAAGACATCCTCCAGTATCACCTCTACTTCGGTGACGCTACGGGATTGCCCGGCTCCGTGTTCACCGCGTTTCCGGACCCGACCGCCGACCCGGGACGAACCGGAAAACCCGGCTACGAGAGCGTCGCGTTCGCGGTGCCGCCCGAATCGCTCGGCTACTGGCGCGAGCGATTGACCGATCGGGGGGTCGACATCGACATCCACGTCGACACCAACGCGTCCGATGACGGGGGTACTCAGCACCGCTTCGGCGACTCGCTGATCGGTTTCACCGACCCCTCTGGGACGCGGATCGAACTCGTCGAGAGCGACGTGGAGGGGGATCCGTGGGTCGACCGCGGCCGCGACTCCGACGATCCGGTTCCGGAATCCGCAGCGATCCGAGGGTTGTACGGAGTCGCCGCGCTGTCCGCGAACCCGTACGGAACCGCGAGCGTGCTCGACACCCTCGGGTTCGAGTACGAGACCGAGTTCGGTGATCGGATCCGCTACCGCGCGTCGGGCGACCGGGCGACCGTGATCGACTTGCTCGACCGGGACGCGCCGTATCTCCGCGAGGGACCGGGAACGCTCCATCACGCCGCGGTGCGAGTCGCCGACCGGGAAACCTTGCTCGATTGGCACGACCTGTTCCGCGAGCGGGGGTATGACGTCTCCCGAGTCAAGGACCGGCACTTCTTCCACTCGCTGTACGTTCGGGGCCCCGGCGGGTTGCTGGTGGAACTCGCGACGGAGCGACCAACTGCTGACGCTCCCACGGGGACGGTCGGCCCCACTGGTTCGGGGCTCGCAGACCCAGAGACCGAGGGTCACGCGACGGAGCTGTACCTCCCGCCCCGGTTCGAGCCGGACCGAGAGCTGATCGAGAGCCAGCTTCCGCCCTTCGAGAGTACCGACGAACTCCGCGACGGACCGAGCGACGACGCCAACGGAAAATGACTCGCCGACTCGGCGGTATCGACGGCCCGCACGCCGACGCGACGCTCGTTACGGGAGGCGCGCCGGCAGCCGGCGCCGAGATTGCGGTCGTCCTCGTCCACGGTCGCGGCGGGACGCCCGAGGGGATAGTCCGGCTCGCCGACGAGTTCTACCGGCCGGGAACCGCCCTGCTCGCGCCGGGAGCTGTCCGATCGAGCTGGTTCCCAACGCGACACGACGCCCCGATCGGTGCCAACGAGCCGGCGCTGACGTCGGCGGTCGACTGCGTCGCCGCGGCAGTCGACGTCGCCGGGGCGATCGGGATCCCCTCCGAGCGTGTCGTACTCATCGGAATCTCACAGGGCGGCAGCGTCGTGACCGAGTTCCTTCGGCGTCGCCCTCGGCAGTACGGGGGCGCGTTCGTCGTCTCCGCCGCGCTCCCGAGCGAGGACCTCATCGATCGCGATGTCGAGACTGGACGAGTCGACAGCGCGTCGGAAAGAAGCGAGGCGGACCGCGGCCGGCTCGCCGGGACGCCGGTCGCGCTCGACAGCAGCGAGGACGACCCGTCTGTTTCTGCGTCTCGCGTGCGGGCGACCGCAGACGCGTTCAGACGAGCCGGCGCGACCGTCGACTGTCGGATCGAGCCCGGGGACGGTCACGGGCTTTCGGACGCGACGATGGCGCGGATCGGCGAGCGGATCGATGCGATCGCCGAGCGGTAGACGGGTGTGCAGAGTAGCGGTGTACGAGAAACGACGCCACGGAGTTGCAGAACGGCTATCCCTCGCCGACCATCCGCTCCTCGTCGTCCCATTCGCGTTCTCTGAGCTCGTACTTCTGGATCTTCCCGGTCGCCGTCGTCGGCAGTTCCTCAATGAACTCGACCGCACCGGGCGTTTTGTACGTCGCAACGCGGTCGCGGACGAACTCGCGGAGCTCTTCGTCGGTCGCTCCCGGGTGATCGGGATTCCCGTTCTCGGGGACGACGAACGCCTTCGGCGTCTCACCCCACCGCTCGTCAGGGGTCGGGATGACGGCGACGTCGGCGACGGCGTCGTGTTCGAACAGTGTGTCCTCTAGTTCGATCGAGGAGATGTTCTCGCCGCCGGAGATGATGATATCCTTCTTCCGGTCCTGAATCGAGATGAAGCCGTCGCCGTCGACGACCGCGAGATCGCCCATGTGGTAGTACCCTTCCAGTCGCTCTGAAAAGGCCTCCTCGGTCGCCTCGGGCTTGTTCCAGTAGCGGTCCATCACCTGATTGCCGCGGACGACGACCTCACCGATCGTCTCGCCGTCGGCTGCCACGTCGTCTCCGTGCTCGTCGACGACGCGCACGTCAGTGCCGAGGTAGCCGATCCCTTGCGTCTTCTTGACGGCAAATCGGTCGTCCGCCCCGGCATCGTAGTGACGCTTGGCGTCGGAGGTCGTGATGAGTGGTCCGGTCTCTGTCGCGCCGTACACGTGTTTGAGCTCCCAATCGAACTCCGATTCGACGGTCCGGATCGTCGCCGCCGGTGGTGCCGCTCCCGCGGTGGCCACGCGCACGTCGTTCGCTCCGGTCGTCGGGCCGCCGTGGTCCGCGTAGTGGTCGCCGAGCATGTTGAGCACGGTCGGCGCCGCACAGAAGTACGAGACGTCTTCAGTTCGGATGCGGTCGAACACCTCTGCGACGTCGACGCCGCGGGTACAGATGTGACGCGCACCCATCCCGGTGACCGCGTAGATGTGGCCCCATCCGTTGACGTGGAACATCGGAAGCGTCCAGAGATAGACGTCATCGTCGGTGAGCTCCTGGTGGATAGCAATGAGGTACGCGTGGAGCGTCTCCGCACGGTGCGTCCGACAGACGCCTTTCGGATCGCCCGTCGTTCCAGAGGTGTAGTTGATCGTGATCACCTCGTCTTCGTCCATTTTCGGCCGCTCGTAGGCGGCAGGATCGGCCGCGGCCAGCGTCTCGTCGAACGACTCCCAATCGCCCACGACCGCGTCGGTGTCGTTCGTAATGAACGTCTCCGTCGGTACATCATCGCGGATGGCCTCGATTTTTTCGGCGTACTCGGCGTCAGCGTATATCGCGTCAACGCCGGCGTCGGAAAGCATGTAAGCGAAGTCTTCGGGCGTGAGTCGGTAGTTCAGCGGGGTGTGGACCGCACCGATCTGCATGACACCGTAGGCGGCTTCGAGGTGATAGTGGGTGTTCGGGTCCAGCACGGCGACGCGGTTTCCCTTCTCTATCCCGCGCTCCTGTAACACGGCAGAGAACCGATCGGCTCGCTCTCCAAGCTCCTCATAGGTGTACCGAGTCCCGTCCGCGGCGAGGATGGCCTCTTTGTCCGCGTAGTGCCGGCGCGCTCGGTCCAGAAAGTCGGTCGTCAGTAGTGGCTTCCGCATCAGTTTATAACTATTTATGATTAATAAAAGCGTTTGCGGCCGGCGCGCGATCGAGCCGTTCGCTGCGGTTGGGGTGACCGATCGCGAGAGCGTCCTCGACTGGTAGCCGTTCCGCGTGTTGCTCACTCGTTGATTTCGACCGTCACCGCATCGCGTTCGACGGCGAGCTTGAACGTCGGAACGGTGCGGTACACCACTTCGACGACGTTCTTGCGCTCGAGACTCCGAAGCGCGCGTCGCACCTCGTCGACATCGGGGTCGATATCGAACGCCTCTCGGACAGCGTTGAGCACGCTGACGACTGACTGCGACCGCTCGTCAGGACCTGCGACGACCTCGAACACCTGCGCTTCCAGTTCCGGGACACGGATCGTCTCCGGGGCAGCGCCCCTCGCGACCGCGTCGGCCTCGATCCCGGGCTCGACGTCGACGAGCTCGTTCGCCTCGGCCGTTGACCGGATCAGGCTGTCGTCGTCGCGGTAGTAGTACTCCTTGAGGTGATTCTCGAGGTACTGGTGGACCTCGCTGCCGCTTTCGAGCCCCCACGCTTCCTGTAGCTCCCCGTTCTTCGTCGGCTGGAGCCGAACGATGTCGGCGAGCCGGCTCCGTTCCTCGTCAGTCAGCGACATACCACTCCGTTCTCCGGGGCGGCTATGGGCGTTCCGGATCGCCTCTACTGGGTTTCGGCTCCATCTTTCGACGTGCCCGTGGCGTCCTCGCCGGTTGAATCGTGTTCCGGCTGCTCGCGCGGCTCGTCCCCGGCGACGCGATCAGCGACGACGGTGGAGAGCGGGTCGACTGTTACGGTTAACCGAGCAACGAGGAACACAAGCGGGACGAGCGAGACGAACAGGAACGCGGCGTCGTAAGCCCACTCGGCGCCGCCGAAAAGCGGCATGAGCGCGCCGGCAAGCCCCGCGTGTGCGATCAACACCGCAACGAGCACGACGAGCCAGTATACCACACCGCCGACGTTCTCCGAGACGGCTTCGACGTGATCGGTCGCGTCGCTCCGGTGAAGGCTCGTCTGTGCCAGCGACGCGAACCGCGGCGCAGCGTACAAAATAAGCGCAACAATGGCAAGCGTGAAGACCGCGGTCGCGACCGCCGCAAACGTCACCGGCGTCAGGGGGATCAGCCGGTCTGCTCCCGGTAGCGCGGTCAACAGATACAGTACTGCGACCAGCACGAGTGCCCCGAGCGCGACGCGGCTGGCGGAGCGGACGGTGCCGTGATCGAAGCTTCTCGTCGAAACAGAGTCGTCGTTGGTCATGATGCGTCCGGGCGAAGTCGGGGAGCGAAAATAAGTGTCCCAGACGGTTAAGACGGGTTTCGCCGAATTGGTTGGAGTTAGTTCTCGACCGCACTCGCGGTCCGAATCACCGTCTCCTCGTCGAACTTCGGTCCGACGAGCTGGATCCCGACCGGGAGCCCGTCGGCCTCGCCCGCGGGCACCGAGATAGCGGGCAGGTTCGCGAGGTTGACCGGCGTCGTGTTCGCGTCCGCGAGGTACATCCGCAAGGGGTCGTCGAGACTCTCCCCGAGCTCGAAGGGGAGCACCGGCATCGTCGGCGACGCGATCACGTCCACGTCCACGAAGGCCGCTTCAAAGTCCTGCCGAACCCAGGCGCGGGCGTCCTGCGCCTTCTGATAGTACTTGTCGTGATAGCCCGCCGAGAGCGCGTACGTCCCGAGGAGGATCCGACGTTTGACCTCCGCACCGAAGCCCTCTTCGCGGGTCTCCGCGAACGACTCGTTCCAGTTCCCGTCCGACTCGGCGCGGTTCCCGTATCGCACCCCGTCGAACCGCGCGAGGTTCGAGGACGCCTCCGCCATCGCGATCACGTAGTACGCCTGTACCGCGTGCTCGACCGACGGAAGGGAGATCTCGGTCGTCTCTGCGCCCTGCGTCTCAAGATCCGCGAGCGCCGCTTCGACGGTCTCGACGACGCGCTCGTCGGCGCCCTCGAACAGCTCTGTCGGGACCCCGATCCTCAGCCCGTCGACGTCGCCGTCGGCGGCCGCGGCGTAGCTTGCATTCGGGTCTGCGCCCCCAACATCGGCGAGGTCGCGGGTCGTCCCGTCGTTCGGGTCCGGCCCGGCTATCACGTCGAGCGCGGCGGCCGCCTCCTCGACGGTGCCCGCGATCGGTCCGATCTGTTCGAGGGAGTTCGCGTACGCGACGAGACCGTACCGCGAGACGAGCCCGTACGTGGGCTTGATTCCGACGACACCACAGAACGCGGCCGGACAGCGGACCGAGCCGCCCGTGTCCGAGCCGAGCGCGACGTCGGCCTCACCGGCGGCGACCGCCGCCGCCGACCCGCCCGAGGAGCCACCGGGGACGCGTTCCGGGTCGACCGGGTTCCGCGTGGGGCCGAACGCGGAGGTCTCCGTCGTCGTCCCCATCCCGAACTCGTCCATGTTCGTCTTGCCCACGATCGTTGCGCCCGCCTCCGTCAGCCGATCGACGACGGTCGCGGAGTACGGCGGCACGTAGTCGGCCAGCATCTCGGAGCCACAGGTGGTTCGGATTCCGGCAGTGGATATGTTGTCCTTGACGGCGACCGTCGTCCCTGCGAGTGGGCCGTCCGTCTCACCGTCGCCCTCGATCGACTCTTTGGTAACGAAACAGTTGAAATCGGTCGCCATCTACGACACCTTCGGGCCCACGAAGAAGCCGTCTTCCGTCTCCTCGGCGTTCGATAGCGCCTCCGCTTGGGTGAGCCCCAACTCGACCTCGTCGGCGCGCATGACGTTGACGAGCTCCTCTTCGCGCTCAGTCTCGGGGACCTCGTCGAGCGCCTCGAAGTAGTCGAGAATTTCGGCGAACTGCTCGGCGAACTCGTCGACTTCGTCGTCTTCGAGACGCACGCGGGCCAGCTCCGCGACGTGACGGACCTCCTCGGCGTCGACCGCAGCCGGATCGGCCTCCGCAGCATCCGTCGATTCGGACGTATCGCTCATACGTTGTGGTGTTCCGGGCCGGGAGTAAGGGTTTCGGAACAGGGTATCGCCCGACTGATGAAACGCGAACAGCGGAGGATTTCCCCGGTTATCCCTCGCCGTCAGCACGCACCGTTATCACTGGCGGACCGGCAAGCCGCACCACCTTTTCGGTGACGCTCCCGACCAAGTAGCGATCGACGCCGGTCCGTCCGTGAGTTCCCATCACGATTAGGTCTGCGTCGTTGGTGTCGGCGTAGTCGACGATCACCGAGTGGGGGTTTCCCAGCTTGACCGCGGTGACGATGTCAATGTCGCCGAACGCCTCGGCCACCGATTCGACTATCGAACGACCGCGCTCCGTGAGTGAGTCTTTAATCTCGTCAAAATCGAGGCGCTTCCCGACCATTCCTGAGCCGCCGCCTTCGTCAGTCATCCCGCTTAATCCAACGCCGTCGTCGGAGAGGAAGGAACCACCCATTCCCAACCCGGTGTGACGCGTGTCGACGACGTGCAACACGTGGACGGTCGCATCGAACGTCGACGCGAGGTATTGAACGTGCTCTGCCGCCGCGTCTGAGCCGGGGCTCCCATCCGTTGGATACAAGATTGTGTTGTACATGTTTCCACCGAAGTTCAGATTCGGTGACAGTATAGATAAAAACACCGTCCATTCTCATCGGATCGGCCCCGAACAGCGCGAGTTCGGTCGTTTGGGCGCCGAAAGACGGGCGGGCCGGTCAAGTAGCGGGCGCCGATAACAGGTTGGGCGAGACCCGCCGCCCGTCTCAGAGCAGGTCGTTCGACACCAGTCGATCGACGGCCTCGCGGAGGCGCTCCTCGCTGGCGGCGTACGAGATCCGAGCGTGCCCCGGTGCGTTGAATGCGCTCCCGGGGACACACGCGACTGACGCCTCTTCGATCGCGGCCTCGCACCACGCCTGATCGTCCGAATCGACGGGGAGCATGATGTAAAATGCACCATCACCGACGTCGACGTCGACACCGTGCTCGTCGAAGAGATCGACGAGAAGGTCGCGCCGGTCGGCGAACGCTCGGCGCATCTCCTCGACCGACTCGTCGGTGTTCGTCAGGGCCTCGACGCCGGCGTGTTGAACGAAATTCGTCGCACACGAGACGGAGTGCGAGTGGAGCTTCCCGGCCTGTCCGACGAAGCCGTCTTTGGCGTGGAGGTAGCCGAGCCGCCAGCCGGTCATCGAGTACGCCTTCGAGAAGCCGTTGATCGTGATCGTCCGGTCGGCCATGCCGTCGAGGCTCGCGAGCGAGACGTGCTCGGCGTCGTAGACGATCCGCTCGTAGATCTCGTCGGAGATCACGGCGATATCGTGTTCGACGGCCAGGTCGCGAACACCTTCGAGAGCCGCTTCGGAAAAGACCGCGCCCGTCGGGTTCGACGGGGAGTTGACGACGAGCAGCTCGGTGTCGTCGGAGACGGCCTCAGCGAGTTCGTCGAGCGCGGGTTCGAGCTGGAACCCGTGCGGCGCCAGATCGACACGAGCCAAGCTGCCGCCAGCGAGCTTCACCATCGCTTCGTAGGAGACCCACGCGGGATCCAGGAGGACGACCTCGTCACCGTCGTCGATGAGCGTTTGGAACGTCTCGTATAACGCCTGCTTACCGCCGGGGGTGACGATCACTTCGTCGGCGTCGGCATCGATACCGGTGCTGCGGAGCTTCTCTGCGATCGCCGCTCTTAGCTCCGGAATGCCGTTTGAGGAGGTGTATCCGGTGTGGCCCGCGTCGAGAGCGTCTTTCCCGGCCTCGACGACGTTCTCTGGCGTGTCGAAGTCGGGTTCACCAACCGACAGATCGACGATGTCTGCGCCTTCCGCCTCCTTCTCTGCCGCGAGGTTCGATATCGCCAGCGTCGCGCTGGGCTCTACGCGTCCGATCCGCTCTGAAAAGTCGTATGCGTCGGTCATGTATCGTGGTTGTCGCGTGGTTGTGTCGTGGGTCGTGTCGTGGACGCGGCCAGTCAATCGAGCTCTTCCGCGAGATCGATCGCGGCGTCCGCCGCCGCCGCCCCCTTATCGATTCGCTCGCGGGCCTCCGCGCCGGACATTCCCGGGCCGCTCACGCCGAAGGTGACAGGGGTGTCGCGGTCGAGGCTCACCCGGGTGAGCTGTTCTGCAGTCGCGTTCGCGATGACGCGGTCGTGGTCGGTGTCGCCGGTGACGATGGCGCCGACGACAGCGACGGCGTCGATGTCGTCACGACGCGCAAGCCGGTCGGCGGCCAGCGGGCTGTCGTACGCCCCCGGCACGCTCACCTCGTCGACGACGACGGCGTCGCGTTCGGCGGCCGCCTCACGGGCGGTCTCGGCCATCGGCTCCGTAACGGAGTCGTTGAACCGCGCCACTACCAGTCCCAGCGAAACCATACGATCTGTCGAACCGGGGACGCCAAAGGTCTACCGTTCCGGAGCAGGGTTGTGGGACGAACAGGTTCGGGATAGGGTGTCGGAATGGGCGAGTGTTACAGATAAACAGCCGAAGCGGTGGCGTGCGCCTGCGAGCGGCCGGCAGGCCGCGAGCAGACCGCACGAGGGAGTCGGAGCGGCGCTTATAAGCGCCGCTCCGACGAGGTTGGGGAGGCGTGAGGTGGGGTCGCTGTGAGGGTAGGTGGAACTGTGGCGTCGTTCACCGTGGATCCGTTTTCAAGCGTTTATAAATGAGCGGCCGGGGACTTAGGGCTGCTTACCATCGATCTAGCGGAAAACAGCTATGAACAGGACCGAGTATCGAGAGAGTTGACCGAAGCGTCAACCGCCTACTTCGCGACGTTCGCCTCGAACTTCTCGCGGATCTTCTCCATCTTCGGCTTCGCGTGGAAGGTGCAGTAGGCGTCGTTCGGGTTCTTCGCGAAGTAGTCCTGGTGGTGCTCCTCGGCGCGGTAGAACGTCTCCAGCCGGTCGACTTCCGTCACCACGTCGTCGTCGTACTCCTCATCGAGCGCCTCGATGTACGCCTCGGCGGTCGCGCGCTGCTCCTCGTCGTGATACAGGACAATCGATCGGTACTGGCTCCCGACGTCGGGCCCCTGCCGGTTGAGTTGCGTCGGATCGTGTGTCGCGAAGAACGCTTCCAACACCTCGTCGTAGGCGATCGCGTCGGGGTCGAATTCGACTTGAACGACCTCCGCATGGCCGGTGTTTCCTGAACATACCTGCTTATACGTGGGATCGTCGACGTGGCCGCCCGCGTAGCCGGACGTCACTGATTCGACGCCGGTGAGCAGTTCGAGCGCCGCCTCGGTGCACCAGAAGCAGCCGCCGCCAACGGTCGCGGTTTCGAGCGTGTCTGACATGCTATCGAGTAGGGGCCGGAGCCGTATTAATGGCGCGCGCTCGCATCTGCGACTTGGCTTGTACCACCCTATTTAATTCGCTGACCTGCTCAGAGACGTCCATGGACGAACTCGCAGATCTGACTGAAGAGCTGGTCGCGATCCCTTCCCACGAGGACGAAACCGCGGCGGGCGACGCGATCGAGGAGTGGCTCCGCGCGGAGGCGGACGCCCGGGTCGAGCGGGACGCCGTGGGCAACGTCATCGCGTATACGGGCAGTACGGACGCCGCCGATACGCCCGACGACACCCTCGCCCTCGTCGGCCACCACGACGTCGTGCCGCCCGCAGCGCAGCAGACGACTGGTGACGGAAACGCGGGCGAGTATATCGTCCAGCGTCGCGACGGGCGGATATACGGTCGCGGCACGGCCGACATGAAAGGAGCGGTGGCGGCCTGCATGCTCGCCTTCCGCGACGCCGAGCCACCAGCGGGTCGCGAGCTGGCGTTCGCCTCGTTCGTCGGTGAGGAAGTCGGCGGAACGGGTGCGCGCCACGCGATCGACGAGGGGTTCGCTCCCGATCGCGCGATCGTTGCCGAGGGGTCGACAAACTACTCGAAACCGGGCGTCACCGACGTCGTCGTCGCTCACAAAGGCCGGCGCGCCTCGACGCTCGTTGCCCGTGGGACCGCGGCTCACGCCTCCGAGCCCGACGCCGGCGAGAACGCGATCTACCGCGCGAGCGACGCGATCGATATCCTCCGCGGGCTCGACGCGCCGGAGACGACCGTGTTCGGCGACACCGTCACCGGCTCGCTCGCGGTCACGATCGTGGAGGGCGGCGAGACGTGGAACGTGATTCCGGAGCGGTGCGAGGTCACGATCGACGAGCGGACAGTGCCGAACGATCGAGCCGATATCGGCCGCGCGGCGGACAGCGTTGCGGGCGTTGAGTGGGAGGTCGACCAGGACCTCCCACCGATGGCCTGTGAAGACGACACCTTCGCGGACGCCGCGCTCGACGTCGCTCGCGAGGTCCACGACGAACTGGGACTCGACGCGCCCGAACACGTCACGAAGCCGCACGCGACCGACGCCGGCTGGCTCGCCGAGGCCGGGACGGAGTGTCTCGTCTGCGGGGCTTCGGAGCCCGGGGAGGCGCACACGGACACGGAAAGCGCCGGCATTGACGTTCTTGACCGGTGTTATCGAATATATCGCGGTCTCTCCGAGCGCTCGCTGTAATCGATTCCACGGAACGTCGCTGCCGTTCTCTACCCCCTCGGCGCCCCGTTGAGCGACCCGGTATGGAAGGGGTTTTATGCGCGCCGCGGAAACTGTGGGCTACTATGGGAGACAAATCGAAGGCCAAAAAGAAGCGTCTGGCGAAGGCGGAACGCCAGAACACCCGCGTCCCCGCGTGGGTCATGATGAAGACCGATATGAACGTGACGCGAAACCCCAAGCGGCGCAACTGGCGCCGGAACGACCTGGACGAGTAGATGAGCACCAGTGATTTCGAGGAGCGTGTCGTCACCGTCCCGCTCCGTGATGCCAACGACAAGCCGGTTCAGCAGCGCGCCGACTACGCCGTGAAGATCGTTCGCGGCCACCTCGCGAAACACTTCTCCGTCGACGAGGAGGACGTCATCCTCGACACCTCTGTCAACGAGGCCGTCTGGGCGAACGGGCGGCAGAACCCGCCGAGCAAACTCCGCGTCCGCGCGGCCCGGTTCGTCGAGGACGGCGAGCCCGTCGTCGAAGCCGAGTACGCCGAGTAACGTGTTACGGGCGACTTTCACCGGCTCGTCGTACGTGGGCGTGTTCGCCCGCGCGATCGATGATCTCGTGTTGATCCGGCCGGACGTCGACGAGGAACTCGCGGACGCGATCGGTGAAGAGCTGGGCGCAGAGCCCCTTCTCACCACAGTCGGCCGCGCCAACACGGTTGGTTCCCTCGCGACCGGCAACGAGAACGGGATCCTCGTCTCCGAGCGCGCGACCGAGCGCGAGCAGTCACGGATCGCTGAGGCCGCCAACCGCGAGGTGCGTGAGCTCCCCGGCGACATAAACGCGGCCGGGAACGTCGTCCTCGCGAACGACTACGGCGCCTACGTCCACCCGGACCTCCCGCGCGAGTCCATCGTGACGATCAGAGAGACGCTGGGCGTACCAGTAGTCAGAGGCGACCTTGGCGACGTTCGGACCGTCGGAACCGCCGCAGTCGCCAACAACACGGGCGTCCTTTGTCATCCCCAGTCGACCGAATCGGAACTGCAGGCCGTCGAGGAAGCACTCGACGTCCGGGCGGATCTCGGGACGATCAACTACGGCGCGCCGCTCGTCGGCTCCGGGCTAATCGCCACCGACGAGGGGTACGTCGTCGGCGAGGACACCACCGGTCCGGAGCTGGGACGCATCGAGGAAACGCTCGGGTTCATCGACTGAGACGGTCTCACTCGCTCCGTCCGGCGGTGTCGGTTCCTTCCCTCTCTGTGTCTCCTCGCGTCTCTCGAACGGTTTTCGCTCCGATCTCACTCCTCGTTTTTAAGAGCCGACGACGTGTGAGAGCAGGTATGCCCGCTATCGACTGTCAGTCCCTCACGAAGTACTACGGCGACGTTTGCGGGATCGAGGACGTTTCGTTCGCGGTCGAGGACGGCGAGGTGTTTGGCTTCCTCGGCCCGAACGGCGCCGGCAAGACGACGGCGATCCGGACGCTATTGGGGTTTCTATCCCCGACGAGCGGTGGTGCGACGCTGCTGGGACACGACGTGACAGATCCGACTCAGTTGCGGCGCGCACGCGAACGAATCGGCTATCTCCCGGGCGACCCGGGGCTTGACACCGATCGAACCGCTAAGGCGTTTCTCGACCATCAAGCCGCGCTTCGCGGCTCGGCTCAGCGCGACGAACTGGTGGCCCGGTTCGGGCTCGACGAGTCGCGGCGGATCGGCGACCTCTCGCGAGGGAACCGCCAGAAGGTCGCTCTCGTCGCTGCGTTCATGCACGAACCGGAGCTGCTGCTGCTTGACGAGCCGACCTCCGGGCTCGACCCGTTGTTACAAGAGGAGTTCGCCGCGCTCGTCCGCGAGCGTGTCGAAAACGGCACAACGGTCCTCCTCTCATCGCACGTCCTCGGTGAGGTGGCGGCGCTGTGTGACCGCGTAGGGGTGATCCGTGAGGGACGCCTCGTCGCGGTCGAGTCGGTTGAGGCGCTGCGATCACGCGGCGGTAAACAGGTCCGTGTCCGGGTGGCTGAGAACGTGAGTCGGGAGGCGTTCGAGGTTCGCGGGACGATGAACCTCCGGGTCGGCGAGACTGTTTCGTTTACCTGGACCGGCGAGTACGACGCCCTCATCGACCTGCTTGACGGGTTCACGGTTCATGATCTGGAGATCGTCGACGCTCCCTTAGAGAAGGCGTTTATGACCTTCTACGACGGTGACGTGCAGACGATGGGTGAGACGAGGGGCGCGGTGACGGATGGGGGGTCGGTGACAGACGGAGACGAGCGACTCCGGGGGCGACGATGAGCGATCGTCCCGCACCGTGGCTCGCGATTGCACGATACGAGGCCGCCGGCCGTGCCCGTGGCTCGGCCGTTCTGACCGGGTTACTGTCGGCCTTTCTTCTGCTGTTTCTGGCGTTTTATCCGTCGCTGGCGACATCGGGGATCGATCTCGACGCCTACGTCGAGGCGTTCCCGCCCGCGTTCCAAGAGGCGTTCGGGATCATCTCGATCTCCACTATCGAGGGCTTTCTCGCGGTCGAGTTCTATCAGTTCGCGTGGCTGCTACTCGTCGGGCTCTACTTGGCGTACCTGGGTGGCGGGACGATCGCCGGCGATGTTGCCTCCGGCCGAATGGATCTCACGCTCTCAGCGGCGGTTCCGCGCCGTGACGTCGTTGTCGGCCAGTTTATCGGTCTCTGGTCGCTAATTTTCCTCTTGAATCTCATCCTTCCGATCGTCGCGTACGCCGGCGTGCTAGCCGTGGGTGAGACGATTGCGATCGAGCGTCTCGTCGCCGTCCATGCGCTCGCCGTTCCGTATCACCTGTGTTGTGTCGCGTTGGGAATTGCGGTGTCAACGATCTTCTCGCGAGAGGGGATCGCCCAGCGGGTCGCGCTCGGGGCGTTGTTCGCACTGTTCATGTTGGAGTCGGTGGCGGCGGCGAGCGAATACGACTGGATCGGCTGGGTTAGTCCCACGGCCCACTACGACCCCTCCGCCGTGCTCGTGTTGGCCGAGTACGACTTCACCGGTGCAGGTGTGTTGCTGGCGGCGGCGATAGGGCTCATTCTGTTGGCGGCGATCCGGTTCGGACGGATGGACCTTACGGGGTAGCAGATGTGACACGCTGTTCGGAGTTCGTTAGATCTAGATCAACGATGAAACGCTTCTAACGCGTGCTTTCGTGGTTTGAGCCGGTTTTTCATTCGCTCTACTTTTTAGGAAGATACTTCCCTCTCCCTACCGGATCGGAGAACATGAGTACCTACACGGTGAGTGGACAGTTCCAGAGCCGAGGCGGCTTCCAACCCTTCACGAAGGATGTCGAAGCGGAGAACGAGGATCTCGCCCGTGAGCGCGTTTACACGACGATCGGCAGCCAACACAACCGGAAGCGCACCCAGATCGAGATCGAGGAGGTGACCGCAGCATGATGGGCGGCGGACAACAGCAGCTCCAGCAGCTCTCTCAAGAGCTGCAGGCGCTCGACGAGGAGATCGACGTTCTCGAATCCGAGATCGACGACCTCAACGAAGAGCAGTCGGACATCGACGACGCGGTCGAAGCCATTGAGACCCTCGACACTGGCGCGACGGTGCAGGTCCCGCTCGGCGGTGGCGCCTACGTCCGCGCCGAAGTCCAAGATATCGACGAGATCATCGTCTCGCTCGGCGGGAACTACTCCGCAGAGCAGGACCAAGACGACGCCGTCGACGTGCTCCGCCGCAAGCAGGAGGCGCTCGACGATCGCATCGAGGAGACGCAGGCCGAAATCGACGAGCTCGAATCTGAGAGCCAGCAGCTCGAACAGCAGGCCCAGCAGATGCAACAGCAGATGCAACAACAGCAGATGCAGCAGATGCAGCAGGCGCAAGGCGACGAGGAGTAACGACGAACCGTGTTCGACGGACTGAAAGACAAGCTGTCGGGCTTCCGCAAAGACGTCGAAGAGAGTACCGACAGCGAGGAGCCCGCTGAGGCCGAGGTGGACGGTGAGGCGGAAGCCAACGATGCCGACATAGCGGACGACGAGACCACTGAGAGCCCCGATACGAGCCACCCCACAGCGGAGACGGAAGCCGATCCTGCTGAACGCGCCGATGTCCCCACCGACGACGAGGACGACAGGACCGGCTCTCAGAGCGCGGACAACGACAACGAGCCGAGCACCTTCCAGCGCGCCAAAGCCTTCGCGACCGGCCGTATCATCATCGAGGAAGAAGACCTCGAAGAGCCGCTGTGGAACCTCGAGATGGCGCTGCTCGAAAGCGACGTGGAGATGAGCGTCGCCGAGCGCATCCTTGACACGGTCCGTGAGAAGATGCTCGGCGAGTCGCGAAAGCAGGTCGAGACAACGGGCGAACTCGTCGAATCAGCGCTTTACGACGCCTTGCTCGACGTGATCGCCGTCGGTCAGTTCGACTTCGAAGACCGGATCGCAGAGGCCGAAAAACCCGTCACGATCGTCTTTACGGGCGTCAACGGCGTCGGGAAGACGACGAGCATCGCAAAGCTCTCCGAGTGGCTCGCCGACCGGGGATACTCGTCAGTACTGGCGAACGGCGACACCTACCGAGCCGGGGCGAACGAACAGATCGCGGAGCACGCGGACCGACTCGATCGGGAGCTGATTGCCCACGACCAGGGTGGTGACCCGGCGGCGGTCATTTACGACGGTGTCGAGTACGCCGAGGCGAACGACATCGATGTCGTCCTCGGCGACACGGCCGGTCGGCTCCACACAAGCGACGACCTGATGGCGCAGTTGGAGAAGATCGACCGCGTCGTCGACCCGGATATGACCCTGTTTGTCGACGAAGCTGTCGCAGGACAGGATGCGGTCACCCGTGCAAAAGAGTTCAATGACGCGGCCGCGATCGATGGTGCGATATTGACGAAAGCCGATGCCGATTCTTCCGGCGGCGCAGCCATCTCCGTTGCGTACGTCACCGGCAAGCCAATACTATTCCTCGGTACCGGTCAAGGGTACGATGATATTACCCTGTTCGACCCCGAAGAGCTAGTAGAGAGCCTGCTCGGCGGAGACTGAGCACTCTGTTCTCAGTTCCAGTTCAGTATCGACTACGCGTGGGAAGTGATCGGTACAGTTCTGTGAGATTCGAAAAGGCGTTGAATCCGCAGGCTTAGGCCAGACGAATCTGCGGCTCGTCATCCTCCGAAAGGGTAATCACTCCGTCAAAGAGCTGCTTGAGTGTATTCATTGCCTGCTCATCGTGCGACGTTGAGTCGATACTGAACAGACCGAGCCCGTTGACGCTCTGTATCCGTCCAGTAAACACGTGCAGAAAGCGGAACACCGTCTGGAGATCCGAGTACATCAGAAGCGTCGACAACGAGTGGACCATCACGCGATTGTTTCCGATTCCGCGGTCGCTAAACGCCTGTAAGAACTCGGAGAGCTTGATACCAATTCCGGTCATATCCACTGGTGAGGAGGCGTATTTGATCCGGTCTGACTCCTGCGTTTTCCCGCCCTGCTGGCGAGTGACACAGTCGACGACGGCGACGGGTTTTCCCTCGTAAGGAGTCCGCTTCGCGTAGTTTTTTAACACGCGGTCGCCGCTGTCTTTCGTCGTAACGACAATCGCGCCGTCGCCACGCTCGGTTCCGGTTGCCAGCAGATCCATCATGATCTGCCGTTTTCCGGTGAGTGGCGGCCCGGTGAAGAGGAGGTTCGTTCCCGGTTCGACCGCTTCATCGAACTGCGGTCTCAGATCATACATGGGCGTACCTCGGAAACCGTAGAACCGACTCGGGCCGCTCGTTCGGCTGTGGCGCCGTACGACCAAGACACATCTACTATGAAAAACATACCCGCTCCGAATAATATTCTTTTTGATCGCTTGCGATGCTGATATTCGGTTATCACAGCTACCTGTTATCATATTCTCTGGTCCGGACACCGGTTCGGAATCTGCGTATCCCCGCCAGCTGTGAATCGCGGGACTTAACATCTTCACCAAAGTAGCGATCAGTACGGGCGCTTAGCTCAGTCTGGATAGAGTGCTTGGCTTCGGACCAAGTTGTCGGGGGTTCAAATCCTCCAGCGCTCATATTTTCGAGGGGTGTAATCACCCGAAAGCGTCGTGTTGATATCTTTATCGAACGTAGCGCCGGTGCTATCGTTCGACGGCCGACGAATCAGCGATGAGTGCGGAGATGAAGACGTTGGCGTCGGTGACCAGCTTCATTCGTCATGATTACGCCGATTCCTTGTTGACACGCTTGCTGAGCCCTCGTCTCTGCATGGTCTCGAAAGAACTCATCGTCAACGGAGTAACGAGTAGCCGTCTCCTACCGGCACCTCTTCGCGAATAGACTCTTATTTACAAAGCAACACAGAGCAGGCTGATCAGTCAATGAAACCAAATCGTCAGTCCGTCGTGCTACAAAAAAGGCCCTTTTCTTCGCCCCCGACCGACAGCGATCTACTGGCGGCTATCGGAGACCCGTCAGCGATCGGGATGCGTTGGTAATCACGATGCGCGTCCTCCGTCTCGTAACCAACGGTCACTCGAAGTTCTTCCGCCAGCAGGTCACCGGGCTCCGTGAGCGTGGCCACGACCTCGACGTGCTTTCCGTTCCCGGAGACAGCGTCGTCGACGGACGGCAGACGGATCGCCGTCCCGCGTCGGCCTACGTGCGGTTCTACGTAAACGCGGTGGCGACCGCCCGCGACGACTACGACCTCGTTCACGCTAGTTATGGCCTCACCGCACCGCCAGCAGTGGTCCAGCCGTTCCACCCTGTCATACTTTCACTGTGGGGCAGTGATCTCTTGGGCGGTTTGGGACCGATAACCCGACAGTGGGCCCGCTTCGCCGACGAAGTCGTGGTGATGTCCGAGGAGATGGCCGACGAGTTGTCCCGAGACACCCACCTGATCCCCCACGGCGTCGATCTCTCCAAGTTTCGTCCCCAATCGCAGACGGAAGCCCGCACCGAACTGGGTTGGGATCCGGGCGCTCGCCATGTACTGTTCCCCTACGGCCCCTCTCGCGACGTGAAAGACTACCCGCGAGCAGAGCGGATCGTCGATGAGGTCAGATCCAGGATCGACGGTCCGGTCCGGCTACAGACGGTTACCGGAGCGACACACGACCAAATGCCGCTGTACATGAATGCCGCGGACGCGATGCTCCTGACGTCGAAGAGTGAGGGCTGTCCCAACTCGGTAAAGGAGGCGCTCGCGTGTAACTTGCCGGTCGTCGCCGTCGACGTCGGTGACGTCGCTCGGCTGCTCGACGGCGTCTCGCCGTCGGTCGTTGACAGCGACGACGACGTGTTAGCCGACGCGCTGGCGACGACTCTCAACGCGCCCGAGCGATCGAACGGCCGGGAAGCCGTCTCGTCGATCAGCCTGTCGAACCAGCTTGACCGGATCGAAGCGCTCTATGAGGCGAACGCATCATGACTCCAAGAACCACTGCTACGAACTCGACGGAAGCGGTGGACACCGGAAAATCTGCCGTGTTGATACCGACCGGTCGACAGATGAAGAGCTACGGCTGTATGCGGTCGCTTCACCGAGCCGGCGTTGATACGATCGTCGCCTCGGAACTGGATCGGATCCCGCACTTCTCATCGAGATACTGTTCCGAACGGAGAGGACTCCCGTCCCCTTGGACCGATCTAATCGGCTATCGGGACGGCCTTCTAGAGGTAGCCGCCCGCCCCGAAGTACAGACGATCGTTCCCGTACGGGAGTGCGACGTGTACCTGTTCGCCCGCTATGCCGACGCGTTCGACGAGCACGTCTCGCTCGTCGCGCCGTCGATGACGACTCTGGAGCGCGGACACGACCGGGTCCAGCTCGCGGCTGCAGCCGAATCCGCCGGCGTTCCACACGCGAGGACCGAACCGCTGTCGAATGTTGCTGACTGGAACGTCGACGCAGTCGTCAAATCCCGATACAACATTCTCACTGACGCGTACAGTCCCCAGTTCGACGCCAACGAGGTCGCCGAGGTGAACCGAGTGAGGTTTCTCACTGCGGAGAAGTCGCCGGACCAAGCGGCGTTACGAGAAGGGTTCCGTCATGAGCCGATCGTCCAAGAGTTCATTCCCGAGGCAGACAAGCATCTTTACTGTGCGCTGTGGGACGAGGGTGAGCCGCTCGCAACGTATCAGCACAGACAGATCAGGAAAGTCTCGTGGGTCGGCGGCGGCGGTGTTTATCGGAAATCCGCCTTCTCTCGAGACGTCGACGAAGTGGCGACCCAGTTGCTCGAAGAGCTTGATTGGCACGGGTTCGCATGCATCGAGTATATCAAAGACGCCGATACCGGCGAGTGGAAGTTCCTCGAACTCAACCCGCGAGTTTGGTTATCACTTCCGGAAGCCGTTCGAGCGGGTGTCGATTTTCCGAAGTTCTACTGGAATCAGGCCAACGGCGAGACCGGTCCCTTCGACGACGCGTACCCGATCGGAACGCCGTGTCACATCTCCTACGGAGAGTTGAAACACCTGATGAGCATCCGATCGGACGACTCTCCATTTCTGGAATCGCCGTCGTTCGGCCGTCGCGCTGCAGAGATCGCTGTTTCGTGCCTTCGAAATCGTCGGTTCGACTACCTCCGAGCCGACGATCCTCGATTCGTCGCCGCCGCAGTTCGAGCACTCGTGGGTATGGAAACAGCGAAAGATTACGCCGATGTCGGCTCGGACACGTCTGCAGGGGACTTGCGGTAACGGCCGTCTTCAGGCGGAGAAGGGTGTCAATAGGTCTTGTAGCTGGTTTACTGCAAGCGGTTCGATAAACTCACGGTCCATCTGCCGTATAAAAGAGGCTTGCAGTCACGTTCTTCTCCGGAAAACACTCGGATGAGACGTGATAGTACACGCTGAGCTGCTTCCGGTACGCTGGTCTGATCTGCTAGCGACTCATATTCAGCTACTCTCTTTCACGATGTTTATACTCTGTTGAGAGCCGGCGGCATCAGCGAAGTCGGACTCGGTTTCGGAGGGATGCGAGTTGACCTCACGATACGCTCTCGACAAGCAACAACACGTCAGTTTGCGTCTCTTTGAAGGAGCCGTCCCGCAGCCTTTTGTTGCTCGTCCGTGATCGTGTTGAGAAGCAATGGCTACGCTTCTGACACCGCTACCGTTTGAGGACCCGATTCTGGTGTTCGCGATAGCGGTGATGTGCTTTCTTGTCGCGCCCATTGTGATGGAACGGTACCGATTGCCAGGTATCGTTGGTATCATACTCGTC
>LKMY01000054.1 GCA_001564205.1 Nanohaloarchaea archaeon PL-Br10_U2g5 | reverse complement strand
CCTCCGGTCCGTCGGCCGATCTCCGCGGCGCGTCAGCCGACCGCGTCCGCGCCGCGCTCCGCGATGGCAACCCGTTCCCCGGCGGTCGCGGGTTCGCCGGGCTCCTCGCCGGTCCGCCGGGGGCCGGCAGCGACGACGAGCCGGTCCTCGTGCGCGACGTGCTCGGCCGTCAGCCGTTGTTCGTCGAGCGGGGGGCCCCGAATCCGACTGCGGGAGACGCTTGGAGCTTCGAGCGATCGACTCTCGTCGACCCCGAACCGGTACCGGCGGGTGCCGTCGTCTCCGCAGACAGCACCGGCGTTAGCGGAGCCGGGGGCGTCTGGTCGCTTCCGGACGACGACCCCGTCGAGCCGGCGATCGGACAGGCCGCCGTCGATGCTGCGATCGACGATGCGCTCTCAGAGATCAGGGAGGAGGCTGACAGCGTTGCGCGGGAACCGATCGACGACGGTGACGATAGCGGGCTCGCGGTCGCCTTCTCCGGCGGCGTCGATTCCGGACTCATCGCTGCCGCGGTGCCGAACTCCGCCTGTTATGTCGCTGGATTCGAGGGCTGTCACGACGTTGCCGCCGCTCGCGAAGCGGCCGAAGCGATGGGTCGAAAAGCCGATCTGTCCGTTGTCGAGATCACCCACGACGACCTCGTCCGCGCGATCCGCGAGGTGGCCCGAGCGACTGGTCGACGGAACCCGATGGACGTCGCGATCGCGGTTCCGCTGTACCTCACGGCAGAGGCGGCCGCGGCCGACGGCGCAACGCGGCTCGCCGTCGGACAGGGTGCCGACGAGCTGTTCGGTGGGTACAGCAAGGTCGTCAACCCCGCTGAAGACGATCGCGTCGACGCCGAGACGGTTCGCGGCGCACGGACTGAGACGATTCGAACGCTCCCCGATCAGCTCGAACGCGACGTGCTCGCACTCCGCGCCGCCGGCATCGAGCCGGTCGCGCCGCTGCTCGACGACCGGATTGTCGCGGCCGCGCTCGCGCTTCCGGGCGAGCTGCTCGTAGCGGACGGGAAACGGAAGATCGCGCTCCGGCGAGCCGCAACCGGTAGCGTCCCTGAATCGGTTCGAACGGCCGACAAAAAGGCGGTTCAGTACGGTACGTACGTCTCTCGCGAACTCGATCGGCTCGCGCGGCAGGCCGGGTTCAAGCGTCGAATGGACGATCACGTCGGGCAGTACCTCGACGCGCTGCTGTCCGAGAAGTGAGCTTTCGGGCGTCGCGTCCGCCGCTGAAAAACGGCCCGTAAGGGCCGAAGCTGACCAAGCCGCCGTATGGAGTACCAGTCCTACGGCCGACGCCCGATCGTTCGGGCGTCTACTCAAGAATAGCGGGTACTGGTATAAAATTCGGGGAGTAGTGACAAATATGGCTGCGCTGATCGCGGTCTAACTGACGATCGACTACCGAACGGCCAGATTTGGTTGGAAAGCTCCGATCAGAGACGAGAACGAGCGAGGAAATTCCACATGTATTCGCCCGGAGAAAACATCGATTGAGACGAAGGCATGATGAGGAGTCGAAAGAACGGTACCGAGTCGAAAGAGCGATCACCTGACGAGGTACGGGTCGCTCCCTGCGATGAATCGTCCGAGGTCGCTTTCGCGGCGGAAGTCAGTTGAGCGGAGCTCACGGAGCGACTCCGCGAGCCGCTCGGCGTCTCGTTCGTTCCACGTCGCCGGATCTTTTATCGGGACGACGAGCCAGCCGGAGCCGAGCAGTTCCTCGGCGTGGAGTGCCTCCATATCGATCTCGGTTTTCCACGCTCGGGCGGTGTATTCACGGAGTACGTGATCGGTCGCTCGCGAGCCGACCGGTAAGAGCACGTGCGCGGCGATCGCGCGAAGCTCCGCGTCGAAAAAGCGCTCCATGTCGTCGTATGACATCTCGCTCGGCGTGCCGTCGGCTGCACACATATGGAGGTACGAAAAGTAGGTCCGGTTCGTACGGATCGGGTCTATCGGTTCGGTGTCGCCGTCGGCGGCTCCGTGGTCCCTCTCGGTGGGCTCACGCGCTGTCCCGTCCGCCACGGCGTCGGCGTGGAGTCCCGCGATCAGCCCCGCCTCGGTCAGGGCCGAAAAGAAGGCGGGCGACCACGGCTCACCGGTGAACGGGACGCCCGCGTCGAGACCACCGTGAACACCGGGGTGGTCACCGACGACGTGGAAGTCGGCATTGGCGTCGCCGTAGCCGGGAACGAACGACGGGCAGTCCGGTCGCATCCCGAACGGATTACGCGTCTGGTCCGTGACGTTCTGCACGCGCCGATGTAGGCGACGACCCGGTAATAGCCTGTTCGGTCCGCGCCAGCAACTCGGCGGAGTGGGTCGTGAAGGCGAGCGAGATCGCTGGTCGGAAACGCGTGTCAAACGACGCCAACGTGAGGCGCACGATCCCCGAAGGATTCCCATAACTTATGGAAATGAACCGGGTGAGATCCGCCGCTGATATCCTTCTCACAGACGCTCGTCGGAAATCTTCGGGACTGTTTCGTCACAGTGCCGAATCGCTAGACCGCACCGACTCTCGTTCCACGGCCTGAACAGAAGTTATTTATATACCCCGCTGTTGGAGAGAGTCGAAGACCCATGTTTGACCGCATCCGCTCGGCAACCCTGTTCGGGCTCCACCAGGCGACCGTCGCAATCGGTATCTCGCTGTTCCCGGTGGCCGTCTTTGCCCGCAGCCACCTCGGCATCAACGTCCCTATCGGCCGGCTCGTCGAGACGACCGGCGAGGTGTACGAGGACGTCGCTGAATAAACGCTACCCCTTTCGAACGGCAGCTGTTTTCACGCGCCGAGCGATGGGCTCGACGAAGGGTTATCAAGCGCTCAACGAAGGGTTATCAAGAAGTCGCGATCAATCCGACGCCAAGCGACGAGAACCGGCTGCACGGGGCGGATCGACCCCCTGGAATCGACGGCGACCAATAGACCCGTCGGAACCGGCGGGCGGTCCCCGAAGGGTTGCCTTTATCAGCGCGCCGGGCCAACATCGTTGTAATGCGAACACCGACTGGCAACCTCCCCGACGGGCCGGCCGACGAGTTGGGCCGCGACCAGCCCGTCTTCGGACCGGAACTCGGCGAGTTCGAACACAGCGAACGCCGCGCGGCGCAGGCCGACGGCGAGGGCGAAATGAAAACTGGAACGACAACCGTCGGTATCCGGACCGAGGACGGCGTCGTGATGGCCACGGATATGCGCGCCTCCCTCGGCAGCATGGTCTCTTCGAAAGACGTTCAAAAGGTCGAGGAGATCCATCCCCGCGGCGCCCTCACCATCGCCGGCTCAGTCTCTGCCGCCCAAAACCTCATTTCGACGCTGAAAGCCGAGACGAGCCTCTATGAGACTCGCCGCGGAAAGGATATGTCGATGGAAGCGCTCTCCACGCTCACCGGAAACCTCCTCCGGACGGGCGCCTTTTACATCGTCCAACCGATTCTCGGCGGCGTCGACGACGACGGCGCTCACATCTACTCCATCGACGCGCTCGGAGGGACGACCGAAGAGGAGTACACCGTCACCGGCTCGGGCTCCCAGTACGCCCTCGGTGTGTTAGAACAGGAGTACCACGACGACATCACGGTCGAGGAGGCCGAAACCATCGCCGCGAAGGCGATCCAGTCGGCCGTCGAACGCGACCTCGCGTCCGGCAACGGGATCAACGTCGCCGTCGTCACCGAGGACGGTGTCGACATCAGCCGCTACAAGGATTTCAGCGACCTGTTATAAGAAATACCGGCGGCGATCGACGCTTCGATCTGCAGCAACTGTTGCAACACTGTTCTTTCCGCCGACAGCGACCCTGCAGGCGGATCACTCAGGCCCGGCGCTTCTCGCCGTCGTCAGGAGGCATCCGTATCCCGTCGCCCCAGTAGAAACGCGGCCCGAGAACGAGGTAGCCACAGGCGAGAAACAGCAGCGCGAACGCAAACCCCTCGCCGATCCACGGCGGGAGCGCGGACGTAACCATGTGTCCGAACGGTGTGAGTATCACCGCCGCCTGCACGACGCCCATCACGAGCGCGTCCTGCGCGTGGAGGTCCGGATACGTGATCGTCGTTCCCATGAGAATCGCAAAGGCCGCGGTGGTCCCGACGAGGAGCGCGGGCTCAGTGTAGCCGGCGATGACCGCGGCCGCGAGGACCGTCGCGGCCAGCGTGGTCGGGACGCCGACCGTCTCTCGACCGCTGTCCGCATCGCTGTCGTAGGCCGTGTACATACCCAGCCGAGCGACGGCCATCGAGACGAACAGCGCCGCGGCGCCGATGCCGAGCGCGACAAGGGCCGGCTGAGTCGCAAACGACCAGGCGTCCAAGACGAGAAACGCGACGAGGCTGGCGGGGGCGACGCCGAACGACGCCACGTCCGCCAGCGAGTCGAGGTACGGCCCCGCGTCGGTCGATCCGCGGTGTCGGGCCACGACACCGTCGAGCCCGTCCGCGACGGCTGCGAGGAGAATCAGCCGGGCCGCGAGCTCGGGATCGACGGTCGCGGCGACGACCGCGACGAACCCGACCGCCGCGTTCGTCACCGTCACGGCGTCCGCGAGCCCGAGCCGCCCGACGAACCGCAGATACATACGGGATCGGTTGACGAGCCGGGTTTTAGGGTTTGTTATCTGTGTGGGAGGGGAGCTGAGAGTCTTGAGGCGTCGCGAACGTCAGGGCACGTACCAGATACCTCGTCCGAAGTCGAGCCACTCGCCGACGACCACGTGCGGGAGTGCGATGATACAAACGAAGATGGTATAGAAGGAGACCGCGCCGGGCAGCAGCGAGGCGCCGGCGAGCGGGTTCGGCGCGACGACCCACAGCGCCGTGGCGACGAGCGCGGTGACGAGCGCACCGACGACGAGGACGCCCCACGCCATCACGACCGAGACCCCCTCAGTGCGGCTCGGACGCTCTTGCTCGACCACCATACTCCGGGCGGACTGCCGCAGCGAGTACCAAAGCGGGAAGTAGAGCCCAATGGCGATGACGACGGGAACGAACGCGAAGAAGGCGACGAGCAGTAGCGTCTCGAACGCGTCGAGCAGCCACGACTTGGCGACTCCTCCTGTGATGAGTCCACCACTGAGGTGCGCGAGGACTGCGACGCCGTATGCCGCGCCGAGCGCGGTCGTAACCGCCTCCGGAGCGGTCACCATTGGACCGACTAGCTGTCCGTTGAAGACGTTCAACATGTAGCCGGTGAACGCGTAGAACGTCTCCGTCCAGAAGACTGCCGGGACGATCATCACGGCCCCGCCTCGGACGAGCGCGGCGAGGACGCGCTGTGGCTTGGAGACGAGATGGTCGGTTCCGACAAGCGCGTCCATCACGTGGAGGTCGCCGTGGCCGCCCTTGGCGACCGCCGTCCCGAACGCGAGCGCGAGTGCGGGCAGCGGCGCAACGACGAAGAGCCCGATGAACCCGACGACGAACCCGAGGTAGAGAACGACGTATCGCGCGCCGAACGGGAGCCCGCGCCGCCGAAGGTTCGAGAAGTGCTCGTAGCCGCCGTGCGGGAGGTTCAACGCGACCATCCCGACGAGATAGACGAGCATCTGCGTTCGAAGCGTCGGCTCCGTACCGACAGCGTACAACGCGGCGAACGCAGTAGTGAGAACGATCAGCGCGCCCCGTGACACGTCGATCGCGGTCCGTTCCGGTTCGCCGAGAAGACGCCGACGAGCGAGCGTAACGGTTGACGTCGACATATCGTAGCGTACGGCTTCCGCCCTCGTGTACACTCAGCGGGATTATTTCGCTTTTTAAATGGCTAGTGGCGATTCACCGACTGACCGACCGCACAGTCCGGTCGGAAGACAACATCAAACCTTAATTCACGTCACGACTAACTGAGTAACATGCCGGGCTCTCGGGCTCTCTTAGTCCATCCGGAGGACGGGGTCGATCAGATCACGTCGGCACTCGATGCGGCCGGGTTCGACGTGACGACGGTCCACACCGCGACAGCCGCGATCGCGAAGGTGACCACCGGCAAGTACGACTGCATCGTGAGCGAGTGCTCACTGCCGGGCGATAGCGGAATCGACCTCGCGGAGGCGGTACAGGAGTCCGACGTGAAAGTGCCTATCGTGATGTTTACCGAGGTTGAGGACACTGACGCTACCGAAGCCGCTTTCGAGAGCGGTGTCGACACGTTTCTCCATAAGAACGGGTCCGGTTCGATAGACCGCCTCGTGACGGACGTGTCGACCGTCTGTTCGGGAGGGACCACACCGGGCTCACAACAGAACATTTCGGGCCACGAGCCCGACGAGGACGATGTCGTCCGTGCGGTGAGTGAGGCGCCAGTCGGGCTCAGCCTGAGCGACCCGGAGCTAGACGATTACCCGCTTGTGTACGTCAACGACGCGTGGGAGGACCACACCGGGTACCCGGTAGAGGAAGTGATCGGCCGAAATCCCAGATTCTTACAGGGGCCGGGAACGGACCCGCAGACCGTCGAGCGGCTCTCGAGCGCGATTCAAAACGAAGAACAAGTCACCGTCGAGATCCGAAACTACCGGCGAGACGGCACCCCCTTTTGGAACGAGCTGACGGTGGCACCGGTGTACGACGACGAGGACCTAGCGCACTACGTCGGGTTTCAGAACGATGTCACCGATCGAAAGAACGCAGAGCGGCTCGCCGAGGAGCGCGCCGAGAAGCTTGCGACCGAACGCCAGGCACTGGATCGGGTCCTCGGCCGTGTAAACGGCCTCCTCAGTGAAATCAGTCGGATCCTCGTCGAGGGTCGGAACGCCGAGACGATCGCCGAGCGCGTCTGCGAAGAGATTTCAGACGAGCCGGGATACATGGGCGGATGGATCGGTGAGGTATCCTCGGCGACCGGACGGTTAGAGATAACCGCAGCGAGCGGTGTGCCGATCGAATCGGGAGCGTCGTTTTCGGCCGAGGAGACGCCACTGGAGGTGCAGCGAGCGATCGAAACCGAAGAGGTACAGGGCTGTTCGGCGGGAAGCGCGGCCGGCGGGGCGTTGGCTCCACAGACCGTCGGTGGCGCTCGCCTCCTCGTCGTTCCGATCACCTACGGTCATCGCCGATACGGGTTGTTGGGCATCTACAGCAGCGAGGGGAACGCGCTCGATCGGCGCGAACGAAAGGTGTGTGAATCCGTCGGAAAGATGATCGCAAACGGGCTCCACTCGGTCGAGACGACTCGCATTCTGACGACTGACCGCGTGGTTGAGCTCTCGGTGGTGATCCGGGACCCGTCGTTTACCCTCTCCCGGATCGCCGACGCCGTCGGCGGCCCGATCGAGCACCTCGGGACGACGCGGCTCGACGACGACGCCTGTGAGCTATACCTCAGAACCGAGACGCCCGCCGAGGATCTGAAACACGATCTGAGCGATTTGGAAGCGCTCCCGTTCGTCGAGTCCGTCCGGTCCGTCTCTGAGACGGACAACGACTTCACGTTCGCAGTCACCGCCACCGAGTCACCACCGCTGACGCGACTCGCGGAACACGGCGGCGTCGTCGTTGAGGCGACGGCGGAGGCGACGAGCGCCGAACTGACGATCGAGGCCCCACCCGAGCAGGACGTTCGAGCCCTCCTCGACGTGTTCCGAGCCGACTACGAAGACGTGGAGCTTCGCTCCCGGGTCGAGCGCGAGAGCCGCGACCGGAGCCTGACCGAGTTCGCTGCCGCCGTGGACGATCGGCTTACCGACAGACAACGCGCGGCGCTGAAAACCGCCGAGCTGAACGGCTATTTCGAGTGGCCGCGGCCGGTCGACGGCTCCGAGATCGCCGAACGGATGGGTATCACCAGACAGACCTTCCATCAACACCTCCGAGCGGCCGAGCGAAAGCTCGTTGAGGCGTACGTCGATCCGCGCTCACGGAACTGAAAATCGGTGTGACTGAGCAAATGATGCGCGCACGAGATACCATCCACGTCGACGCGGATATCGAATCGGTCTTCGAGTTTCTCGATGACCCGTACAACCACGCGGCTGTTACCCCCCGGCTCACCGACGTGCGAGACATCGAGCGGCTGCCGAACGGCGGGAAACGGCTGGCGTACACCTATCGGATGGCCGGGCTCGGGATCGACGGCGAGTTGGTCCAGACGGTACACGAACCGAACGAGCGGATGGTGTTCGAGCTTCGTGGACGATTAGAGGGGACGATCGACCTCTCGTTCGAGTCGGTCGAAGACGGGACCGTGCTGACGTATACCGCTGAGTACGATCTCCCGGAGAACGCCTTGACGAGCGTCGGTGAACCGGTGATCCGGCGATTCAACGAGCGAGAGCTACGTGCGACGCTCGAGAACGTCGCGTCGCAGTTCGCTGCTGAAGGGGACTGATATCGCCGGCAGAACGGCGTAGTGAGCGGCGGCCCGCTGCTCGACGAGACCGGTTCTGAGAGAACCGAACCGAAACTCCTTCCGGGCGAAGTATTAAGCGTGCGATGGCCTAACTCAGGCTATGGAACTGCTTCCCCTCCAGTTCGGTTTCGGTCTCGTGAGTATCGGACTGCTCTTTTTGTTGTTGGTGATCGTTACCCTCTGGCAGTCGTTCGCGATCGTCGACGCCTACGAGAAAGAGGCGCTGACGGTGTTCGGCGAGTACCGAAAGCTACTCGAGCCGGGAATCAACATCATCCCGCCGTTCGTCTCCCGGACGTACCCGTTCGACATGCGGACACAGACCCTCGACGTTCCGCGCCAAGAAGCGATCACGCGGGACAACTCACCGGTGACGGCGGACGCGGTCGTCTACATCAAAGTGATGGACGCAAAAAAAGCGTTCTTAGAGGTCGACAACTACAAAAACGCCGTCTCGAACCTCGCACAGACCACGCTCCGCGCCGTCCTCGGCGACATGGAGCTCGACGACACGCTGAACAAGCGTCAGGAGATCAACGCGAAGATCCGCAAAGAGCTGGACGAGCCGACCGACGAGTGGGGAATCCGTGTCGAGTCCGTCGAGGTTCGAGAGGTCAACCCCTCGAAAGAGGTTCAGCAGGCGATGGAGCAGCAGACGTCCGCCGAACGCCGCCGCCGGGCGATGATCCTCGAAGCGCAGGGTGAACGCCGCTCCGCCGTCGAGCAGGCCGAGGGTGACAAACAGTCGAACATCATCCGCGCACAGGGTGAAAAGCAGAGCCAGATCCTCGAAGCGCAGGGTGACGCCATCTCGACCGTCCTCCGCGCCCGCTCCGCCGAGTCGAT
>LKMY01000053.1 GCA_001564205.1 Nanohaloarchaea archaeon PL-Br10_U2g5 | reverse complement strand
CTCGGGCCTCGTAGTGGCTCATGACGCCGTGGCTCGTCGTGACGATGAGCGTCCCGTAGTCACGGGCGGGGAGGAACCGCTTCTCCCATTTCTCGAACTCATCTGCGCCCGCGGAGTAGCGGGGCTTGACGGCGCCACATTCGTTGATCGCGCCTTTTAGTTCGACCTCGAACTTCCCGGCTTTCCCGTCGTCGACGAACTCGAAGCCGTCGACGTACCCGCGGTCGTAGAGGACCTCGAGGACGGAGCCGATGATGTTGGAGGCGGGCTCAACCGTGTACGACAGGTGGCCAACGCTCTCGGCGTTGTCCATGCCGGCGAGTGCGTTGGTGAATGGATCGTTTCCTGTCATGATCAGCTGTACTTCTCAAATCCCATGTCTCGGGCGACTTCGCGGAAACACTGCCGGCAGAGGTTGATGTCGTACTTGCCGACAAGCCCCTGCTCGCGGTCGCACCGCCGGCACGTGTGCCGAGAGTCGGTGCGTTTCGCCGCGTGTTCGCCCGTGTCGTTGTTCGCTTCGCTCATTCCGTTACCTCAACGTCGAAGTTCGTTTCGAGGAACGCGGCCGCGTCCTCGGCGGTCATTCGGTGTTTGTGCGGAATCGACGCCGTCGCCTTGTCCCGCTTCGACACGCGGTAGCCGGGGCGGACGATCGTCGTCGTCACGTCGAGCCCGTAAATGCCGATGTTCGGGCTGTACTCCTGGCTCGGGAAGTCGGTGTGGTCTTCGACTCCGAAACTCAGGTTCCCCGTGTCGTCGAACTGGCTCTCGGAGATGTCGACCAGATCGAGTGCGGTTTGGAGGAACGCGTGTGCGTCCTCGCCCCGCAGCGTCACCTTGACGCCGATCGGGTCGCCCTTGCGGATCCCGAACTCGGCGATGGTGCGTTTCGAGGTGGTCCGAACCGACTGTTGGTCCGTGATCTCCTCGATGATCTCCTCTGCGTCGGCGAGGGGTTCACCGCCCTGCCCGACGCCCATGTGGACGACGACCTTCTCGAGGGTCGGCTCACGCATCTCGTGAGCGACGCTTTCGGATTCACTCATCCGAATCACCCTCGTCGTCGGCGTCCTCGTCGTCGGTGAAGTTCTCGTCGATAACGACGAGATACTCTTCGACCGTCTCGTACCCGTCGCCGTCGTCTCCGACGGTCACGGTGTTCGAGCCGGAGCCGAGCGTCACGTCGATCTCCTCGACCTCGCCGATACGGCCGGCGTGCTGGCCGGCGACGGCGGTGACCAAGGCGCCCTCTTCGTACTCGAAGTGGGCGACGACCTCTTTCGACTCGTTGTCGATGACGATCGAGTCTTTCACGTCGTACGGCGTGTCCGTATCGACGCGGACGTTCGTCCCGTCGTGGAGCGTCAGCTGAGCGGCTCCGCCGGGGACGACCGACTTGTTCGTGATCTTCCCGAGCCGGCTCCCTGCGGCGTCCTCGTCGACGGCGGTCAGCGCGAGCCGACCACCCTCGTCGGGGAAGACGCGGAAGGACTCGCCTCGCTCGGGGAACGCCAGGATGTCGAACATCCCGATCGGACGCTGCTCGTCCGAGATGGCGTCCCCGTTGACGAGAACTGAGTCGTTGTTCAGCGCGTAGCGCGCCTCCTTCGTCGAGTCGACGTAGCCGAGCACGTCCCGCAGCAGGACGACGAGCGGAACGCCCGCCTCACCGTGCGGGCCGGCGCCGGCCTTGACGGTGAACGTGTTGGTCTTTCGCTCGACCGGCCAGGAGTTCGGTACTGCCAGTCGCTTCTGATGTCGCGTCATTCGTTATCCTCCTGGAGCCGCGCCTCCCGGCGCTCGTCTTCCAGGTCGAGCTCGATCACCCGGACGTTACTCGCCGGAATCGGGCGGGGAACCTCCTCCCCGTCCGCCTTCTCGACGGTGACGTCCTCGACGGTGATCCGCTCTGCGGAGAGGTCGACGGAAACGACTTCCGCCTCCGTCCCGACCGCGTCGCCGCGAAGCACCTCGACGGTGTCGCCGGCGTTGACGCGGACGTTCCGCTGGCCGTACTCCTCGCGGAGGTCGTCCGTGAGGGTGGCCCGGACCTGGTTCTGCCGCTCGTGGAGCGGCGCGGTCTCCGACCGTTTTCGTTGTTTGCGTGGCTGTTTCGTCATAATCAGACGATCATCGTCGCGGTGGACGCGATGCTCCCGTATCGTTCGGCGACCTCGCGGGCGACGGGGCCTTTGATCTCCGTGCCCCGCGGCTCATCGAGGTCGTCGATGATGACGGCTGCGTTGTCCTCGAAGCGGACTCGCGTGCCGTTCGGACGGCGGATCGACTTGCGCTGGCGGACGACGACCGCCTCCAGCACCTGTCGCCGCATCTCCGGCGTCCCTTTGGTGACCGAGACGGTCACCTTGTCGCCGATACCTGCCTTCGGGTGGCGATTCTTCGTGCCGGAGTAGCCGGCGACCGAGATCACTTTCAGCTCACGCGCGCCGGTGTTGTCGGCACACGTGATCAGCGAGCCCTTCGAGAGCCCCTGCGTGACGTCGGCTTTGAGCGCCTCCATCACAGATCACCCGACAGGTTCTCGACGACGACGTGAGATTTCGTCTTCGAGAGCGGTCGCGTCTCCGCGATTGTTACTTCGTCACCAACTTCGAGCGAGTCGAGCACGCCCGGCACGTGTGCCGGGATGCGCGACCGACGCTTCATGTACCGATCGTATTTCGGCACGAACACGTCGTACTCTCGCTCGACGATGACGGTCTTTTCCATATCCGTCGACACGACCGTTCCCTCACGGGTCTGGCCGCGGACGGAGAGCTGCCCGTAAAACGGGCACTTCTCGTAGTCGTAATCCTCCGGGTTGTCTGGCTCCGGAGGCGTGGGTACGTCGATTCCTATCGCCATTGTGTGACACCTCGTTCGGTGCGTTCGGCGGGTCGATGCTGCAACCGCGTGCCATCCACCGTTACGTAGACCACGTCTTTGCACTCGCCGCGATGGCTCGCCGGATCCGCGTCGTCACCGGTGACGACGCTGGTGGATCCGGACGGGCCAGACTGACGGGGGCGGACCCCCGTAGTATCCGACCCGAGTTGGGACGCAGACCCCGACGACTGGCCGTCGTCGGCGGCTTCATCTGTGTGGACGGTTGGAGCGTCGACGATTCCGAACTCGAACGTCGTGCCCGACTTGGGCACGCGTTTGTCCCCTGAGTTCGTTCGGACCACAACGGTGCCGAACGTCTCGGATAGCACGCGGCCGGCGATGCCCACGTGGGCGTCGCTTCCGGCATCGACCACCCGAACCGGGAGGCCGATGAGTTCGTGCCGTACGAGCGTCTCAGGGGTTATCATTGTTATTCGTCGTCGAAGTCGCCTTCTTCCGCTTGGATCGTCTTGATCCGCGCGATCGTCTTCTTCAGCTCGTTCACGCGGCCCGGGCTCTCCGGCATGCCGCCGGCGGCCCGCTGCGCCTTCGAGTTGAGCAGTTCCGTCTCGAGCTCGTCGAGTTCGACCTGCCGCTCGGCGGCGGTCATGTCGCGAATCTCGTCGGTGTAGAGGATCGCCATTATTCGTCCTCCTCCTCGTCTTCGTCGGCCGCTTCCATCTCCGCGACGAGGTCTGCGGCCTCTGATTCGATCTCCTCGTCGAGATCGTCTAGTTCGTCGGCGTCGACATCGTCGTCACCGACCGGCTCTTCGGCGGCGACGTCCGTCGCCTCCGTGGCCGTTTCCTGGGTCTCCTCGACAACTTCCTCGACGATCTCCTCGTCGATGACGTCGGCGGGGTCCTCGTCGGGGACCTCGACATCCTCGTCTTCCGTGCCGGCCTCGGGAACCGCTTCCGGCTCCGCTTCGAGGAGCGACTCGACACCGTCGTCGGTGGCGGCGGTCGCCTGCTCGACTTCCGGAACCTCGGCATCCTCGCGGATATCGAAGTCGTCGGGGAGCTTCGCTCCCGGCGGAATGATCTTCACGTTGACGCCGATCGTCCCGAGCTTCATCACGGCGACGCCCTGCCCGTGGTCGACCACTTCTTGGGCCGGTTCGCCGTTGTGTTTGATGTAGCCGCGGTTGAACTTCTCGACGCGTGAGCGCGCGCCGGTGACCTTCCCGGAGAGGACGATTTCGGCGCCCAGCGCGCCCGCGTCCATGATCCGGTCGATCGTCGTGTGACCGGCTTTTCGGAAGTACCAGCCGCGTTCTAAGGCGTTTGCGAGGCGGTCTGCGACGATCTGGGCGTTCAGATCGGGCTCGTCGACCTCCTGAACGTCGATCTGCGGGTCGTCCATCCCGAAGCGGTCCTCGAGTTCCGAGGTGATCTTCCGGATGTTCTTCCCGCCCTTCCCGATGACCATCCCGGGCTTTTCGGCCTTTAACACGATCTGCGTGCCCATCGGCGTCTTGGCGACGTCCATGCCGCCGTAGCCGGCTCGACCGAGCTCGTCCGCGAAGAACTCGTTGATCTGTGAACGGCGCAGGCCGTCCTCGATGAATTGGTGTTCGTCAGCCATTATTCGTCAGCCTCCGGCTCCTCGATGATGAGTTCGACGTCGGCGAGCGTGGTGTTCCACTGGGTGGCACCCGCGGCTCGCGGGTTTCGACCCGGCCGTTCGCCGACCTTGTGCGGGGCGACGTGTTTGATAACCATCTCGTCGCCGTCGAACCCCTGTTCGATTGCGTTGTTCTTGACGTTCTCTAAGAGCTTGAGGAAGTCCTTGGCGGCCTTCGCGGGATACCGACCCGCGTCCCAGCCGTCGATGTCGGAGCGGTGACCGGCGCCGGCGTTGTGCTGGCGCATCGGAACCGAAGTCTCCTCGTCGATGACGGCCTGGAGGAACTCCTCGGCGTCGGCGACGGTCTCGCCTTTGATCTCCCGAGAGATCTCCTTGCTGTCCTTCACGCTGATGGGCCGGTCGCGGAGCATCCCTCTGGCGGTGGTCTCCGGGTCGGCCTCGACGCTGTAATTGATTCCCATGGGTTACTTGAGGGGCACGAACTTCGAGGACCGGGTCGCGCCGATGCCGGCCTGACCGTGTTCGACGGTGCTTCGAGTGAGGTGGAACTCACCGAGATAATGTCCGATCATCTGGGGTTCGACCTGTACGCGCTCGAAGCTGTGTCCGTTGTACACGGCAAACGTGACGCCGACGAACTCCGGCAGGATCGGCATGTCGCGCAGATGCGTCCGGATCGGATCGTCCGCCGTCGTCTCCTTGTCGCGGCTTCGGGCCTTCTCGAGCAGCTTCTGCTGTTCGGTGCCCAGTCCGCGAGCGATGCTTCGCCGCAGGCGTGCGGGGAGCAGTTCCGCGACTTCTTCGACGTCCATCTCCTGCAGCTCGTCGAGCGAGTGACCGCGGTAGGCGAACTCTTTGCCTTCGCGGCCGGTTCGGTAGTTGGAACTCATTTGTTGCCACCTCGTCCGGTGCGCTTGGATGCGATGTCACCGACCTTCCGTCCCGGCGGGGCGTCCCGCGAGACCGACTTCGGC
Source organism: Nanohaloarchaea archaeon PL-Br10_U2g5 (assembly GCA_001564205.1). The sequence continues at coordinate 3,800 of LKMY01000053.1, read as the reverse complement.
TGGCCGGGGTGTTGGCGACCGCCCCCACCGAAGGGGTGGTCGACGGCGTTCATCGCGACGCCGCGGACGCGCGGGTACTTCGTCCCTCGCGACTTCATCTTGTGGTACTTGTTTCCGGCTTTGACGAACGGCTTCTCCGTTCGGCCCCCGCCGGCGACCACGCCGATCGTGGCGCGGCACTGCGGGTCGAGCCGCTTCACTTCCCCGCTGGGGAGCTGAACGACCGCGACGTCGCGGTCGTGGGTGAGAAGCGTCGCCGACACGCCGGATGCGCGCGCGAACTTCCCGCCGTCTCCGCGGTTACTCTCGACGTTACAGACCGGGACACCCTCGGGGATCTCAGCTAGCGGGAGCGTGTTCCCGGGCTTGATCTCCGCTGAGACCCCGACCTGTATCGTCTCGCCCACGCGCACGCCTTCCGGCGCGAGCACGAGCCGACGGTCGTCGTCCTCGAACTCGATCTCCGCGAGCGGAGCCGAGCGGGCGGGGTCGTGTTCGATCCCGACGATTTCGCCGGAGATCGTGTCCACGTCTTCGAGCTTCTTGTGCGACAGCTCCGCCTTGTAGCGGTGGGACGGGGCCCGGAACGTCGGGCCGCCGCGTCCACGCCGCTGTCCTTGAATTCGTCGTCCCATCTTAGAACACCCCGATGCGCGAGGCGATCTCGGTCGCGTCGTCGTCGTCCGAGAGCGTGACCGTCGCCTTCTTTTTGCCTTTCGAGGTTATCTGCGTGTTGACATCGTCGACGACGACGTCGTATCGGTCCTGAATCTCCTCGCGGATCTCCGGCTTCGCCGCGTCGATGTCGACCAAGAACAGCAGCTTGTTCTTGAAGTCCATCTCGTTCATCGCCTGCTCGGTGACGAGCGGGTGTTCGATGATCGAGTTCATCGGTCGGCCACCTCCTCGATGGCGCTCTCGGTCCACAGCGTGAGTCGGCCCGGATGCGTGCCCGGCGCGAGGTCTTCCGCGTTGACTTCGCGAGCGGTCGCGACGTCGACGCCCGACAGGTTTCGGGCGGCGCGGGACGGCTCCTCGCTGGTGACGACGAGTACGGACTTCGGCTGGCTGTACTTGCGTCCACGGATCTTCCCTTGACCGGCGCGGACGGAGCGACCCTCCTCGGCGCGCTCGATGTCGGCGTCGACGCCGACGGCTTCGAGGACGCCCAGGGCGTCTTGGGTCTTGTCGAGATCCTCGAACTCGTCGCTCACGACGAGCGGGAGGTCGAGGCCCTCGTCGAACGCGTGACCGCGCTCGGCGACGAGCTCTGCGTCAGCGGTGGCCGCGATGGCCGACCGGACGGCGAGCTGCCGTTCTTTGTCGTTCAGTTTCTTCGTCTGGTCCTTCTCGGCCTTCGGCGGGTGCGCGCGGCGCCCGGAGACTGCGCTCGGGACGCGGCGGGCGACGTTCTCGGATCGCGGGATGTGCGCGAGCCCGCGTCCGGAGCCGAATGACTCCGCGGGGGTTCGCATCCCAGCGAACTCGTCTGCCCCGTAGGCCTGTTTTCGGTTAGCCTGTGCGGCGGAGACCGCTCGACCGATAAGGTCCGGTCGGAACGCGGTCTCGAAGACTGCCGGCAGCTCGACGCTACCCGCGTCCTCGCCGTCCAGGTCGTGTACTGTTGCGTTCATGAATTATCCCTGGTTGGATGCGGTGGATACGTACCGGACCTCGGGGTCGAGGCGCGGCTGGTCGTTCGGCCGGATGGCCGGGCGGAATCGAAGCAGGCGCTTGTCCGGTCCCGGCAGCGAGCCCTTGATAAGCGCGTACTCGCCGTCGATTTCGCCGTAGTTGACGAAGCCGCCGTCGACGCTGGCGTCGTCGCCCTCGCCGAAGTCGATGAGGCGCTTGTTGAGCTCGGTGCGCTGGTGGTAGCCGGTCTGCCCCTGCTGGGGAACAGTGGATCGCACGCGGGAGGGGTTCCACGGACCGAGGTTGCCGATCCGGCGCCGCCATCCCTGGCGGGCGTGTTTACCCTTCCGCTTCTGGACGCCCCACCGTTTGACGGGGCCCTGCGTTCCTTTCCCCTTCGTGATGCCCGAAACGTCGGTGTACTGACCAGCGCGGAAGACGTCGCCGAACTCGTGGGCGCCGCCGTCCGCGACTAAGTCGAGACCGAAGTCGACGCGCTCCTCGAGGGAGCCGCCGCCGACTCGGGTCTCCATGACGTCGGGCTTCTTCTTGGGCACGTTCGCGAGCTCCGAGGGGGCGGTGTGAGTAATAACGCGAACGTCGTCGACGACGTCGTCGTCGAGCAGCGCTCGCAGCTCCTCGGCGTCCTCCTCGAAGGTGTCTTCCGCCGGCAGATCGAGCGCGCGGTCGAGCTCCTCGTGGAACTCGGTCGCCCAGACCTCTTCGACCGGCTTCATTCCGTACGGCGTCTGTTCGTAGGCGCGCAGGGCCACCGCGTACATCGGCGGCGTCTCGACGACCGTGACGGGGACGGACTCTTCCATCCCTTCACGCGGCGAGTTGGCCTCGTCGTTGACCATCATGACGTGGGTCATTCCGGCTTTGTAGCCGGCGAACCCCTGCAGTGCGGGGGCCCCGTCGTCGTCTGGCCACGAGCGAATGCGCGGGACCTCTCGGTCTGCGCGGGTGCGTGGGCCGTAGCCCAGCGAGCCTTTTCGTGGTCGGCTTGGTTGTGGCATGTGTTTACTCCGTGAGTGTGAGCGAGCCGAGAGTCACGAACAGAGCCTCCTCCGTTCGGACGACCTCGCTGCTCTGTGCCGGGATCGTGTTCAGCCAGAGGTCGAACCCCGGATCGGGTTCGACCGGGCGGCCGTCGGCGACGGCCGCCCGAATGCTGTCGGGCGACAGCCCGAGCATCTCCGGAAGCCCTCGTTCGGGCGAGCCAAAGGCGACGGTGTAACCGCCCGCCTCTCGCGCGTCCGAAACGAGGTCGCCGAGACGCGACACGGAGAGCGCTTCTCCGTGTCGCGACGTCGCGACGGCCACTCCGTCGCCGGCAAGCGCTTCCGACAGATCCGCGCCCACGACCTGGAAACCGACCTCCGGCTTCCCGGTGATGCGGGCACGGACCGGTTCTCTCGAAGAGACCCTGATGGTGACGCGCTCTCCACGCTCGACCTCCATTCCGGAGGGAACGAGCAGGGAGATCGGGTGTTCCCGCAGCGGGGAATTGACCCGGACGCGGCCTTCAGGTCCGACCTCGGTCACGAGTCCCTGTGTTTTCGACTCTTCTCCGCTAGGAGTCGAGCCGGTCCGCCACGGCACGCGGAGCGGCGGGAGCACACCGACGTACCGGAGTTCGTCGCGCTCCCCCCAGAGATCCTTTCGGAGCTCCGGCGGGGTCGCGGCGTACCCCAGTACGGTTCTGACGTACTCACCGCCCCGTCGACGCTCGCCTTCCCTGTCGGGGAAGACAACCAGTCGATCCGCCCGGAAAACCGCCGCCGCACGGGCGACGTAGCCGAGTTTGCGAGTCGCCTCGCGGGCGTCCTCGGCCTCCCGGACGACCGAAGACGGAACACAGATCGTGAGTCCATCTTCAGTACGCATCGTGGCGAGACTGTACTCTTCGATTCCGGACGACACCGTAAAAGGATAGCGGTCCGGTTTCCGGGTGTGGGGCGTTCACACGGGGGTTGACAGGCGATTCGACTCACAGTCCGAGAGATCCAGTCACACGATCTGCGGCGAGCAGCAGGTCGTCCGGAACGCTTATATTCTCGTCTCGGTCTACTATCTGATGCGAAGCACGCACCGGTAGTGTAGTGGTATCACGCAACCTTGCCATGGTTGCAACCCGAGTTCAAATCTCGGCCGGTGCACTT
>LKMY01000052.1 GCA_001564205.1 Nanohaloarchaea archaeon PL-Br10_U2g5 | reverse complement strand
TTACCGACGTACAGCGGAACGCGATCGTGGACGCCGTCGGGCTCGATGTCGAGGATGTCGGTCTCGCCGTCGGTCGCAGCCCCGCCAGCGCGTTCGATGATGTACGCGATGGGGTTCGCCTCGAAAGAGAGCCGGAGCTTCCCGTCCGGTGCGTCGACGAGCGCGGGATACGCGAATATCCCGCCGTAGATGAGCACTTGGTTCACGTCGCCGACCATGGCGCCACCGTATCGAAGTTTCAGCTCGTTTTCGATCTCCCGGGCGTACGCGGTGAAGTCATCGGGCCAGTCGGGGACGCGTCCGCCGAAGCCGTAGACGACAGGATCAGCAGGGAGCGTCAGTTCATCCTCGACGATGGAGCGAGAGACACCCGCTTTGTCTCCGACACCCGAGGTGTTGTCCCCGCCGGACGCCCGCTCGATCACCTCCTCGCGCACGCCCGAGTCGTCCGCGATCACCATCGTCGTGATTGGGCCGTACAGCACGTATCCGGCGGCGACGAGGTCTCGTCCGGTCGCTGGCAGCGGGGCGTCATACACGCCCACCACGGTACCCATTGCGTTGTTCGATCGGAGATTCGAGGAGCCGTCGAGAGGATCGATCGCAACCGCGTACGCCCCTTCGCCGACCGCGCCGCCGGCGTCAACGGCGGCTTCGCGCTCCTCGCTGACGAACGAGCCGACGCCGTCGACGGCGGTGAGCGCGTCCGCGAGTAGCTCGTCTGCATACAGGTCGCCAGCCATCACGCTCTCGCCGGACGGATTGTCCGTTCCGCTCTCGACACGACGGCCGGGGAGCGCAGCGCGAGTCTCGGGTGCCGTCTCGGCGACCGCGTCGAAGATCGCCTCGACTATCGGGTCCGCAGAGCCGTCGCAGTCGTTCGATTCGGTGTCGACCATCAGTCGTCGCTCTCGGCGATGGCCAGCGCCTCCGCCGGATCGACCTCCTGGAAGACGACGGCTTCGAGCGCGTCAAGGATGCGCTCGGGGTCGTCGCGCTGGAAGACGTTTCGCCCGACAGCGACGCCCGTGGCACCCGCGTCGATGGCGTTCGAGACGTTCGCGAGGAACGCCTTGTCGTCGCGCATCGTCCCGCCGGACATTACGACGTCTGCGGGGCCGGCCATCTCGACCGCATGGCCCATCGCCTCCGCAGAGCCGGGGTACTTCACTTTCACCACGTCGGCGCCGAGTTCGAGCCCGAGTCGCGCGCCGTACGAGATGACGTCCGGACTCGAATCATTCCGCAGACCCTGGCCACGCGGATACGACCACATGACGACGCCCATATCGTGCTCGCGGGCGCCCTCCTGTGCCTCGCGGAACTCCTCGGCCATCTCGACTTCGTGGTTCGAGCCGCCGTAAACGGTGAAGCCGATCGCGTCGGCACCGATTTCGGCGGCGTACTCCGCCGAGCAGTTGACCGCGCTGTTCGGCTCGCCCCGCCAGAGGTTCGAGGTACCGTTCAGCTTCAACAGGAGGTTGACATCGTCTTCGTAGTTGGGGTAGTACGCCTCAGCGATCCCCTTCTGAACGGCGAGGGCGGTGACCGCTTCGTGGGTGGCGAGCTCGAAGATCCGTTCGGGATCCGCCGTGTCGGGATTTGGTTCGAAATCGACCGGGCCGTGTTCGAGCCCGTGGTCGTACGCGAGGATCAGTGATTTGCCGTCTCGCGAGATTGCGTCGTCAGCGTGAGGAAGCATCAGTTCGTACTTCAGTTACATCGGTAAAAAACACTATGGTCAATCGAGCGGTCGTAAAGAAACAGAAACGGCCGCCTCCGGACGTTATGTCGCGTCTGCGGCCGATATCTGCACGCTGGGAATTACTACTCAAATAGTTAATTATGAAACGGATTGAATGGCCGCCGCGGTCCGCCTCTCAGAGCGCAATACTTACCATCCGCGACGCGGCAGCGATTCACATGCGGGAGCTATCCGAAATCGATGTCGTCGGCGTCGTGGGAGCGGGAACGATGGGAAACGGGATCGCGCAAGTCGCCGCGACAGCCGGATACACCGTCGTGATGCGCGATATCGACGACGAGTACGTCCAAAACGGGCTCGATAGCATCGGCGACAGTCTCAGCCGGCTCTCAGCGAAGGACCGACTCGACGAGGACCCGGTCGCGATTCAGTCCCGGATCACCGGGACGACCGACCTCGACGACCTCGCAGCTGCAGACGTCGTCGTCGAGGCCGCCGTCGAGAGCATGGCGGTAAAGCGCGATATTTTCGCGGACCTCGACGACGTCACCGACGACGACGTGGTGCTCGCGACGAACACCTCCACGCTGTCCATCACGACCATCGCGAACGCCACGGATCGCGCAAGCAACGTGGTCGGGCTCCACTTTATGAACCCCGTTCCGATAATGGACGGCGTCGAGGTCGTCGTCGGAGAGCGAACCGCTGACGCTGTCGTCGACTTCGCGCACGCCTTCGCCACAGACCTCGGGAAGGAGACGTGGGAGTGCGACGACAAACCCGGCTTCGTCACGAACCGAATCCTGATGCCGTGGATCAACGAAGGCGTCCGCGCGTACGACGAGGGTGTCGCCGACAAGGCGGATATCGACCGCGGGATGAAACTCGGCACGAACGTCCCGATGGGGCCGCTCGAGCTCGCCGACCATATCGGGCTCGACGTTGTGCTCGACGCCAGCGAGACGCTTCACGCCGAACTCGGGGATCGCTACAAGCCCGCGTACCTCGTCAAGCGAAAGGTCGAGGCCGGCGACCTCGGGAAGAAGACGGGCCGTGGGTTCTACGAGTACGAATAGCCGTCACGCAAACTGCTCCCGATCAACGCGACCGACGGTTGATCGTCTTACGCGGCGTCCTCGTCGCGATCGTTGTTCGCGGTCCACCGACGAGCACCCGGAAGCGTCCCGATCAGCTTCGTCACGTAGCCGAATTTGAACAGACCGACCTGTGAGAGGACGCCGAGAACGAAGATGGCGAGGAACGCCGGCGCGGTGAGATCGAACAACAGCGGCTCGATCGTCGTCTCGGTGGCAGCCGCCCCGAGCGTTTCGAGAGTGAGCGACCGCGATGCGAGTGCCGAGCCGATAAACGCGGTGGAGACGACGAGCGTCGTCCGGCTCAACACGAACCCGAACACCGCGCCGATCCCGACGCCCGCGAGCGTCGCACCGACGAGCAGCGCCGTCCCCTCGATCCCGGCCGCGTCGGCCGCGTACACCGGACCGATCGCAAAGCGCCCGACGAAGCCGCCGACGACTGCGCCGATACCCACGACCGCGAAAGAAAGCCCGGTGTACGCGAGGAACCCACCGATTGCACCACCCAAGAGGAGGGCAACGCCGGAAAGCAGCAGCCCGTCGACGGCGATGAGTCCGACGAGGTTCGGCGCAGCGAGGTATCCCGCACCGGCCCCGATGAGAAAGCCGGTCAGCGTCACCGCATAGACGGAGACCGCCGCACCGACGAACGCGAGGAGGAGCCCCGCGAGGACCAGTCCGATAGTGAGTGGCGTGAGCATGCAAGCGCATTTCTCCCGATCGTATTTAAAATGTCACGGGACCAGGGTCGCCGGCGTCCCTCATCGAGCCCGACGGCCAGACTGGCGGTCGATATGTCGAGTGTATCCACCGACAGCGAGCCCGAATCCGAGCACGATCATGGTGAACCCGAGGAGGCGAGTCGTTCCCAGCGTCATCAACGCGAGAATGGCGCCGAACACGAACACGAACACACCGGTGACAGCGAGACCGACATCGACGAGCGGTGACGGCTGAACCGTCTCGCAGTGCGGACAGATGCGTGCGTCACTCGGGATCGGCTCTCCACAGTCGATGCAGTGGACGCGATCGCGGGACACGAACGGGGGTTCGAGCGACGGAAACTTATAAACGGCCGGTGTCGCGGTGAGGACGCTTGCACACGAGCGTCGTCAGGGCCGGAACGGGCGGCCTGACCGCTACGGCTCGGGCAGTGGTGAGTGCGGTCGATCGATCCCCGTGACCTCGAACCGCGCACCGCCGTCGGTCGAGTCGACCGCCTCGATCGTCCACCCGTGGGCGGTAGCGATCTCCTTGACGATTGCCAGTCCGAATCCGGTGTTCCCGGCGACACCGCTCTGCCCCGGCGCGAAAAGAGAGCCCCTGATTTCGGGTGGGATTCCGGACCCGTCGTCAGCGACGTAGAAGCCATCGTCGAGCCCGCCGATCCGGATCGTCACGTCGTCACCGCCGTGTTCCACTGCGTTTCGAACGAGATTCTCGAACAGGTTCCGCAGCCTGTCGGAGTCGGCCATCACTGTGTGGTCCGTTTCGACCGCAAGCGATGCGGCTCCCGTGTCGACAGTTTCCCAGCTGTCGGTGGCGACGTCCGCGATCGCAACCGGCTCCGGGTCACCGACCGTTTCCCCTTCGCGGGCGAGTGTCAGCGTGTGTTCGACGATCGATTCGATCCGATCGAGCGCGGCTGAAGCCGCGTCGAGGTGCTCGGTATCGGTCAACGCCTGGGCCAACTCGACGCGACCCTGCGCGACGTTGAGCGGGTTCCGTAGGTCGTGTGAGACGATCCCGGCGAAGGAGTCGAGCCGCTCGTTCTGCCGTTCAAGCGCCGCTTCACGCTCTTTGAACGCCGTGATATTCTCTTGGAACCCGACCCACTCGGTGACGCGACCGTCGTCGTCGCGGATCGGCGCGATACTGACTCGATTCCAAAACTCCGTGCCGTCCTTCCGGTAATTCAGCAGTTCGACGCTGGTCGGCTCCTCCGCCGCAACCGCGTTACGGAGTGTCGCGACCGACTCCGCGTCGGTGTCTGGTCCTTGCAGAAACCGACAGTTAATCCCGATCGACTCCTCGCGGTTGTAACCGGTCATCTCGACGAATCGGTCGTTGACGTACACCATCGGATTGTCCGGTCGGTCCGGGTCGGAGATCGTGATCCCGACGGGTGCTTCGTCAAGCGCGCGATTTTTCGTCTTCAGCTCCTCGCGTCGTTCGCGCTCTTTCGTGACGTCGCGGAGGATCCCGACGCTGCCGTCGAAGAACTCGCCCTCGTACGGGAGCGCAGCCATGTGGTCTCGACAGGGTATGGGTTCGCCCGCTTTCGGGACGATATCGACGGCGAAGTGTTGGATGTCCGGTCCGCTACTGGAGAGGATCTCGCCGAGCCGCTCTTCTGACTTCCGAACCGCCTCGTCGCCTTTGATCAGCTCCGGCGTGCTCCCGACGATCTCCTCGCGGTCGTAGCCGGTCAGCTCGGCGAACGGCTCGTTGACGAACTCGAACGTCCCGGTCGCGTCGACGACGTACACGGGGTAGCCCAACGCGTCGATAACGGTGGAGTAGCGGTCGGCGATCGCTCGCATCCGATACTCTTCGACCGCCTGATCGACGCGATTTGCGAGCCGCCGCAGCTGGTCGGGACCACCCTTCTGGAAGTATCCGGTGACCCCCGCGTTGAGCGCCTGGCTGGCTATCTCTTCGCTCCCCTTCCCCGTGTACAGCACGAACGGAATCTTCTGATGGTCCTCCCGGAGCGTCTCGAAAAACTCCAACCCGTTCATTCCGGGCATATCGTAATCGCTGACGATACAGTCGAACATCTCCTCTTCCAACTGATCGAGCGCCACGGCAGGCTCTGTGACGCTCGTCACCGTGACCGCTCCGAGTTCGCGTTCGAGAAACGCCACCGTGAGATCCAACACGGAGGGGTCGTCGTCGACGTGTAACACGTCGATCTGCTCTGGCATATTTCCCGTTACACGTTGGGGTCATAAACGGATATCGACCCGGCTATCGGTTCTGGATCTGAGAGGAGATGCGACACCCCGCTAACCTCAGCGTCGCCCGGTTCTACTACCACTCCGCCCCGCTGACTGTTAAGTTCTCGCGGCCCGGAGCCACAGACGATGGCGGGCGAGACGCTCCCCGGGACCGACGTGGGCGACGGCGCGGACGCGAGCGACCGCGTCGTTCTCCACGTCGACATGGACTGTTTTTACGCGTCCTGCGAGCGGCTCCGTCGTCCCGACCTTGACGGCGAGCCAGTCGTGGTCGGGATGGGTTACGAGCCCGGCGAAACGATCGGTGCGGTCGCGACCGCGAGCTACGAGGCCCGCGCGTTTGGCGTCGAGAGCGCAATGCCGATATCCGAGGCGCTGGAGCTGCTTCCGCGACGGGCAGACACGGATCTCGACGACCCCGATGCACCCGATCCCGACGAGACCGGCCGATATGTCCCCGTCGACCTCGACTTCTACAAAGACGTCGCGAGCGAGGTGAAAGCGATCCTTCGCGACTGCGCTGACACCCGGCGAGAAGTGAGCATCGACGAGGCGTACCTCGATGCGACCGATCGGACCTCGTGGGATGTCGCGGGCGGCGGGGGAAGCGAGGACGGAAATCGGGACGGCGGGGAAGAGAGCGGGAACGCCGACGAGGGAGGCGGTCAGGAGGGGGGCAGCGCTGACCCGCCGCCGAGTAGCGCGGCCGGCCCCGCCGACGCGCGAACGCTCGCGGAGGGATACGCGAGACACGTGAAGGAGCGGATCAAGCGCGAGGTCGGCGTGCCGGCGAGCGTCGGGGTTGCGCCGAATATGTCGACGGCGAAAGTCGCCAGCGACGCGGACAAGCCCGACGGGCTGGTCGTCGTCCCCCCGGGCTCGATCGAGGCGTTCCTCGCACCGCTTCCGACCGACGAGATCCACGGCATCGGCCCGGTGACAGAGCGAACACTGGCCGATATGGGGATCGAGACGGCGGGAGACCTCGCCGCGGCCGACCCCGACCGACTCGCCGCCGAGCTGGGTGATCGGGGAGTGGAGCTGTACCGGCGCGCTCGCGGAGACGACGACCGGGCGGTGACACCCACCGGACTCCCGAAGAGCCTCTCGCGAGAGTCGTCGCTGTCGGCGACCGCTGACGAGGAGACGAAACGAGAGACCGTCACCGCGCTCGCGGCCGACGTTGCCCGACGCGCTCGCGAGCGGGGGTGTCTCTATCGCACTATCGGTATCAAGGCGGTCGAGCCGCCGTTCGACGTCAACACCCGCGCACGGAGCCTCTCGGGGCCCGTCGACGACCCCGAACTGATCGAATCGGTGGCGCTCGATCTGCTCGGTGAGTTCGAAGACGACCGGGTCCGGAAGCTGGGCGTGCGCGTTTCGAACCTCGATTTCGCCGAGAGCGATCAGGCGACGTTGACGGGGTTCGATGGAGCCGACGAGGCGGGAGGCTGTACCGGGGCGGGGAGAGCGCCCGACCGACAGAGGACGAGGGCCGATACCGACGGCGACGGAGCGAAGCTCACCGATTGGATCGGCGAGGAGCCCAAGAACGACGCAGATCAGGGTCTCTCGGGCCGGCCAGAGCGCGGCGGCGGAGACGGACAGTCGTCGCTTGGCGACTGGTCGTGACCGCTCCGGTTCGAGACCGTCTCGGTCGAGACCGCACCTTTAGGTCGACGACCGCGGAGTCAGGAGTATGGACGATCTCACGTGGGAGACGCTCGACACCGACATCGACTACCGCTGTCCCGGCTTCGACGTGCGCCGGGACGAGGTGCGCTTCCCGGACGGCGAGACCGACGGGTTTCACTACGTCGACGAGCCGCCGGCGGTCGTAGTGCTTCCCCTCACACCCGACGGCGACGTCGTCGTCATCGACGAGTGGCGGCAGGCGGTCGGTCGGACCAACCGCGGGCTCCCGGCCGGGACGGTTGAGCCGGCGGATTCGGACGATCTCGAACGGGCCGCCGCCCGCGAGCTCGCCGAGGAGACCGGCTACGAGGCGGCCGCTTTCGAACGGCTGACGACCGTCGAGCCGACGAACGGGATGGCGAACGCGGTCCACCACCACTTTCTCGCAACGGGGTGTGAGCCCACGGCCGAGCGCGATCTCGACCACAACGAGTCGATTTCGGTCGACGTCGTTCCGTACGACGACCTGCTGGAAGCCGTCGTCGACGACGGCCTCCGAGACGGACGGGCGGTGACCGCCGTGCTGTGGTACGAGCTGTTGTACCGGTGACGGTGGTCGTCGAGTCGGTCTGCGAGGCCGTCGGTCGCGGGGACGACGGACAAGCCTTTGACCGGGCGGTTCGTACGGAGGGTAATGAGCGATCCCTCCGCGAACGACTCGTCGGACAGTGACACCGACGCCGGCGGCGATGATGAGGCGTCCACCGCAGTCAACGGTGACAAAGTCGCACATTCGACCCCATCGGCCGATGGCGGCGAATCCGCGAGCCCAGGTACGTCAGTCGACCCTGCAGATTCCACCGCGACGACGGTCACAACCGATACCCCGTCCCCAGACAAGACGATCGACTCTCCGCTTCGGGCGATCGGCGTGGCGTTTGGCCTCGGTGTTCTCGCTATCTTCGTTCTTGTCGTCGTCGCTACCCTAGCTAGTGTGGGACTCTCCCTTGTTGCGGCACTCACGGGTTGGCAACCCCCGTTTGCGGTGCAGACCATGGTGCCGCTCGGGCTCAGCCAAATCGTTGCGTTCGTCGGTCTCGGCCTCGTATACCTTCGGCGGCGGGGATTCGACACTGACGACATCGTCGCGTATCTCGGCGTTCGCTGGCCCAGCCCGGTGGGTGCCGTACTCGCCGTTGTAGGGCCATTTGTAGCGCTTACGATTGCGCTCACTTTCGGTTCTATCGTGATCCGCTTCGTGACCGAACCAGCCCCGAACCAGGGAGCGCAGGTGGCGCTGGAGAACCCCTCGATCATTCCCGTGATGATTGTGGGGATGCTACTGATCGTCGGCCCGTGCGAGGAGTTCCTCTTCCGCGGCGTCATTCAGAGCCGAGCGCGGGAAACGTTCTCCGCGGTCCCTGCCATCGTCCTCGCTGCGGCGGTGTTCGCCCCGGTTCACATCGTCTCTCTCGCCGGCGGCGGGCTCACGGCGGTGTTGGCGACGATCAGTATTCTGTTCGTACCGGCGCTCTTCTTCGGCGCGGTGTACGAATACACCGGAAACCTCGTCGTCGTCGCGCTGATGCACGGGTTGTATAACAGCCTGATCCTGACGGTCGTCTACATTGCCATCACGTACGGGCCGGAGCTGGAAGCGGCCGCTGAAAGCGGTGCGCTGCTGTTTTAATCCGGATTCGTCTCGGAGGTATACAGTTCGTCGAGATCGACGTTCGGCTCGCGTCTCGGTTCGGGATCTGACTCCGCAATCCGCTCGTCATCGGGCGCTTTCGTCCGGGCCCGGTTCATCAACACCTCGTGCGTGTCACGTGCGGGCGCTCCGTCCCTCGGTCGAGCCTGAACGTAGCTTCCGTCGGACTGCATGATCTAGCGTCGGCGGTTGTCCGCCAACATCGTCTCGATGATCGCGTCGAGGTCAACCTGCAGCGTCGCGTCCGCGACGGGTGCCACC
>LKMY01000051.1 GCA_001564205.1 Nanohaloarchaea archaeon PL-Br10_U2g5 | reverse complement strand
TCAGAGAGACGTCGCTTAACACGGGGGTGTCGTCGTATGCGAACCGCACGTTCTCTGCGACGATTGCTGGCGTCATTCGGGTTTGTCGCTGTCAGGTTGAACTCGTCTCAAAGTCATATGCCTTCGGTCTCCGTCTCGCTCGCTCCGTCTCTCGATCTCCGTCTCGTTTTAGTCCGCTCCGAGCGCCGTCGCTATCGACGGGAGGTTGATCTCCCGGAAGTGGTCGATGTAGCCCCAGTCTGGCTCCATCGTGAGATCGCCGCCGATCGGCGGAGTGCCGTCGATCTGGGTCTCGATGGGCGACAGCGGCAGCACCGTCGTCTCCGTCTCGTCCGCCAACGACTCCGCGAGCTGTCCCGGTTCGCCGACGTCGTAAAGCACGTGGCCGATGCCGAACTCCTCGATCAGCTCTTCGATCTCTTGGACGTCACCCGGCGACGCGGCGTCGTCGGGAGAGGTTCCGACGGGTGAGTAGATCTCGAGATCGTAGCGCCGGTTCCACCACTGGAAGGAGTCGTGGGTGCCGACGACGAGCTGGTTCAGCGCTGCGCGCTCGACGATGGCCTCGAAATCCTCGTGAAGCTCTTGGAGCTCCGCGTTGAAGTCCGCGGCGTTTTCGGCGTACTCCTCGGCGTTGTCGGGGTCTATCTCCGCGAGGCCGTCGGCGACGTTGTCGACGCCTGTCTGACACTCGATCGGGTCCATCCACCAGTGTTCGTCGTCGTCCTCCGCGGGACTGTCGAAAAACTCGATCCCTTCGGAGGCCTCGATGACGACGACGTCGTCGTCGGCCAGCTGATCGGCGGCGTCGTCCTGCCAGCTGGAGAAGTCGCGGAGGTAGACGAAGCCGTCGGCGCGGTCGAGCTCTTGGACCGTGCCGGGCTCCGGGTTCCAGTCGTGGCCGTGTTCGCCGACCGGGACGAGATCGATCGCCTCGATGTTGTCGCCGGCGACCTGTCGGACGAAGTCCCACACCGCGGGCATCGTCGCGAACACGGTCGGCCGGTCGTCGTCTCCGTCGGGGTTTCCGACGTTTCCGCTCTGCGGGTCGTCTCCGAGACACCCGGCGAGTCCGAGCGCAGCACCACCGATACCGGCCAGCGCGGCGCGTCTCGACACCACCCCCGTCTGCCACTGTTGTGTCTTCATTAGGTGTATTTCAGTCTATGCGAACTAATAACTATTACGATCCAAATAATATTTTTAGACAAGTCTAACTCAGTCCGAGCGGTGGGGATGCCACCCCCTCGCGCTTCAGCGCGGGATGTGACGCGCGTGTGACCGATGATGCATGATGCTCACTCCTCGGGTTCGGCCGCGAGCGCCTCCTCGCGGAGTGTTCGACACCGCTCCCCGTCGATTACGAGTTCGGGAACCGGCGTCGGGCTCCCGTCGGCGTCGACGGCGACGAAAACGAAGTACGACTCCGTCGTCAGCTCACGGTCGCCCGTCCGGGGCGACTCGCGGTACGCGCGGATCCGAGTTCGGAGGCTCGTCCGCCCGACCGCGTACACGTACGACTCGACGATACAGGTGTCTCCCTGGGGCACCGGCCGCTTGAAATCGAGCTCGTTGATCCGTGCGGTGACACAGGTCTCGCCGGCGGCGCGCATCGCCGACATCGCCCCGATCTCGTCCATCCATTTGACGACGTTTCCTCCGTGGGCGGACGCGTAGTTGTTGGTGTGTGTCGGCTGGACGCGCTGGCGGTTCTCGATATAGGTCTCGCTGATACTGGGCATGACGGACCCACACGTCCGTCAGTAAAAGGCGCGTCGCCGACGGCGGCTACGGTTCGTCGCGATCGCCGACGGTGGCTACGGTTCGTCGCGGTCGACGACGACCGTCCGCCCGGTGAGCCGTTCGGGAACGAACCGGTAGAGGTCGATTTCGAGGTCCGGTTTTCCATCGGCCCATATCTCGAACAGGGGCCGGCGCGTTTCACCGTACTGCGCGATCGTCTCTGGTGTGAGTTCGTCGAGGTCGATCCGGCGGAGGGTCCCGACGCCGACGACGCTCTCGTACGCGTCGCCGTCCTCTTCGTACACCACAATCCGCGCCTGCGGCTCGGACGCGAGGAACTCGCGCTTCTCGCTGTCGGGCGTCGACACCAGCCGGAGATAGGCGTCTCGCGACTCCTCGTCGAACCCGTACGAGACCGGAATCGCGTACGGTGCCCCGTCGCGCGCAAGCGAAAGCACACCGGTCTCGTGTCGTGAGAGAAACACGTCGACTTCCGCGTCGGTCATCTCGACCTCGCTGTTCGTCGGCATACGCGACACTCCGGCGTACGCCAGTATAAAAGATGCGAGACGTGTCACGTGGTCCGCGGGTCGGTGATGTCGTCCTCGGAGACGGGCGCCCCACAGACGATACAGCCGACGTCAAGCAGTGTCGTCCGCACTTCATAGTCCACCTCGATCGAGCGATGGCACTCCGGGCAGACGAAGGTGTGCGTCTGTGGACTCATCATGACTATGGCTACGACAGAGATCCACATGAAGGATGGATCGGATTCCAGTCTTTTTGGAATCCGCTCAGTCGAGAATCGCAGACAACAGCTTCCGCTGAGCGGCCGCGATGTGTTCGCTGAACGTCGATCGATCGATACCGAGGGAGTCCGCGACCTCGCCGGCGTTGGCCCCCTTCGGGTGCTCGAAGTAGCCTGCCTCGTAAGCGGCGGTGAGCACCTCGCGCTGGCGCTCGGTCAGGTCGCTCCGGTCGACGGTGACGAGGTCCGACTCCTCGGGCGTCGACGACGACTGCAGGAGGCGTAACACCTGCATGTCGGAACACGACTCCCGGAACGCGTCGAGCACCGACCGGAGCGTCGGGAGATCCGTCGCGTGAAACGTGATGAGTAGTCGTCCGTCGCGAATGGTCGTCTCCGAGACGGGAACGCCGTGCCGGTCGAGCACCGCGAACGGTGAATCGTCGACAGCGGGGGCTTCGAACCGATAGGCGGCCTTGTCACCGTAGTCGAAGACGACATCCACCCGCTCGGGGACCGTCAGGTTCGCGTCGGCGATGAATTCGAGGACGACCGCGTCCGAGCCGCTGTCCGGCGTGCTGCGCGCGATACTGTAGATCGGCGACGACCCGTCGACGACGCCGTCGAACGGCGATGGCGCCGACGCGGGCAGCGAGACCTCCGCTCGGATGCCGGATCCCATTTGCGTCCGTCTGTGCCCGCCGCCGGGCAAAACGTTGACGGGAGCGCACGGTACCGACGGGGCGAACGCGACCGATCCGCTATGTCGCTTATAAAACACCCCGCATATGGAGGGACGGTGTTGGGGTGAACGGCGCCGCTATCTCTATCTATGACGCGAAACGCGGCGCGCAAGACAGGGACGACGACCGCGACGGAGGGAGACGAGACGCTCGACGCGACGTTCGACGCCCTCGCCGACCCGGACTGTCGGGCTATTCTCGGTGCCGCTGACACTCCGATGACCACGGGCGAACTGGCCGACGCGTGCGACCTCGCGCTGTCGACCGCCTACCGAAAAGTCGAACGACTGAGTGAGACGCCCCTGTTGGTCGAGGGCGTCCGTTTCGATCCGGACGGAGACCACGCCGCAGAGTACACCCGCGGGGCCACCGACGCCATGGTCGAGCTCACGGAAGGCGGCGTCACGCTGACGATGGAGGCGTCGACGGCGCCGGACGCTTCGACTCGCTTCGACCCGCTCGGTGTTTCGGCCGACTGAACGCTGTCTCAGATTATTACCAATTGTGATAATCTGAGAGGCAGTATTATTTATCACGTGAGCCCCCAGATTTGTATGTCTCGCGTGCCGGACCCAGCCACGCTTCTCGACCTCTCGCAGGACAAGGTCGCAGTCCTCGACGAGGACGGGATCGTCCGGCACCTGAACGAAACGATCACTGACTGTCTGGGCTTCGAGTCGAACGAACTCGTCGGGACGGACGCGTTCGCGCTCGTCCATCCAGACGACGAGTCGACGCTCAGAGCGGCGTTCGACGCGATCGTCGACGGCAGCCGCGATCCCACGGAGCCGCTCGAATACCGTTACGCGACCGCGGACGGCGAGTGGCTATGGCTCCGCACAAGAGTCCACACGCCCGTCGAAACCGGAGTCGACGGATACGTGTTGCTCTCGCGAAACGTCACTCAAGAGGTCGAGCCCCGACAGCGGCTAGAGACGATCGCAGCCACCTCCGCCGACGTTTTCTGGATGTTTTCCGCGGATTGGACGGAGCTGTTGTTCATCAACGATGCCGTTACGCACGTGTTCGGGCTGTCGAAAGCCGATATCGAACGGCGGCCGACGCGGTTTTTGGAGGTGATCCACCCCGACGACCGCCCGTACGTCGAGCGAGCGATGCGGCGCCTCTCCGCGGGCGAATCGGTCCATCTCGACTACCGGACCAGAACCGCCGACGGCCAGACGAAGTGGGTCAGAGTACCGGGAGAACCGGTGCTCGAGGGCGGCGACGTCGTCGCAGTCACGGGGTTCGCACGCGACGTTACCGACGAGTATCGCCGCGAGCGGCAGCTCACGGTGATTGACAACCTGCTGCGCCACACGATCCGCAATCATATGAACGTCATCGACGGCACCGCAGAGCTGATCATCGACGAGCTGACCGGCGCGAATGGTCTCGCTGATCCTGGCGTCCCCGACCCCCTCGACGACTGCATCGAACACGCAGAAACGATCCGACGGGTCGCGGACGACCTCCTCACGACGGCGGAGAAACAGCGCGGCGTCATCGGACTCCTGCGACAGCCCGGCTCGCCGGAGCCGGTCGACATCGAGCCGATCGTTGCGGAGGCGATCGCGATAGCAACCGACGGTGAGCACTCTCCGGCCGAGGTTTCGGTTTCGTGTTCGCCCGACGTACGGGCGATCACACACGAGGAGATCGATTACGCGATCGCCGAGCTGATCGAGAACGCCATCGATCACGCGGAGTCATCACCGGTCGTCCGCGTCGACGTGACGATCGACGACGGGAGCGTCGAGATCTCGGTCCGTGACAACTGCACGTCGATTCCGCCCGAGGAACGACACGTCATCACCGACCGCTGGGAGATGGACGAACTCCACCACACGAGCGGGATGGGACTGTGGCTCGTCTACTGGATCGTCGACCGGTCCGGTGGCGACCTCGAGTTCGACACCCACGAGAACGGAAACGTCGTGACGATCGCCGTTCCGAGCGCCGACTGCGACGGGAGGCCCCAGACAGTGGCGCAGACGAAGCGACCGACTGCGACGCCGAACGGTCCGGGTGTCAGAGCCGACATCGTGAGCGCAGAGCGGACGGAAACGGACGGCGGAGCCGGAGACGAAACCGACTGACGGGTCACGACACCACGGGAATCGACCGGGAGCCGGAGAGCCGATTCCCGAAACGTCGAACGGGGTTTCGAGAACCCGATCGGTCGTTCATTATTTACTCAACTACTGAAAATACTCCCACCCAGTTTAAACCGTGGGTGGGCGTAGTTTCACGTTGATGGGTACGCTCAACGAGCTGTTCGACCCGGATCGGGTCGCCGTCGTCGGCGCGACGCCCCGCGAGGGAGCCGTCGGTCGCGCTGTCACGTCGAATCTACTCGACGACTTTGACGGTGACACCGTTCCCGTCAACCCGAACTACGACGAGGTGCTCGGGACGCCGTGTGTCGACGAGGTCGGTGACGCGGACGCTGACGTCGCCGTGGTCGTCGTCCCGCCTTCGATCGTGTTAGACGCGATCGAGGCGTGCGGCGCGGCCGGCGTGCGTAACGTCGTCGTGATCACCGCTGGGTTCGGAGAGACGGGTAAAGACGGGGCGGTGAGAGAGCAGCGCCTCGCGGAGATAGCCGACGAGTACGGCCTGAACCTCGTCGGCCCCAACAGCCTGGGGATCATGTCGACGCCCTCGGGGATGAACGCGACGTTCGGCCCGGAGAACGCGCTTCCGGGCGGGCTCTCGTTTATGAGTCAGTCCGGCGCGTTCGTCACCGCGGTCCTCGACTGGGCCAACGACAACGGGATCGGGTTCAAAGACGTCGTCTCGCTCGGCAACAAGGCCGTGCTCGACGAGACCGACTTCGTCGACCACTGGGGCGACGACGAGCAGACGGACGTGATAATCGGCTATCTCGAGGGGATCGAGGACGGTCGCGAGTTCATCGAGACCGCCCGCGAGACCGCACGAGACACGCCGATCGTCGTCGTCAAATCCGGGCGAACGAGTGCGGGCGCGCAGGCCGCTTCCTCTCATACCGGCACGCTCGCCGGCTCAGATAAGGCGTACGAAGCGGGTCTCGACCAGGCGGGGGTCATCCGCGCCGAGTCGGTCGACGAGCTGTTCGACTCCGCCGGCATCCTCGGGAGCCAGCCGCTCCCTGACACCGACAGCGTCGCCATCGTCACGAACGCCGGCGGTCCCGGCGTGATGGCCACCGACGCGGTGGGTGACGCCGACCTCGAGATGGCGTCGTTCACCCGCGAGACGTCCGACGCGCTCGCGGAATCGATGCCCGAGGAGGCGAACATTCACAACCCGGTCGACGTCATCGGGGACGCCGATGTCGAGCGGTTCCGCGAGGCGCTGGAGATCACCGTCGCCGACGACAACGTCGGCGCGGCCCTCGTGTTGGCCGCGCCGACCGCGACGATCGACTTCGCCGATCTGGCGGACGCCATCGAGAACGTCAGCGAGGAGATGGACGCGCCCGTCGCCGCCTGTCTGATGGGTGGTGACCGGACCCGGGAGCCGAAACAGCAGCTCCAAGCGAGGGGGATCCCCTGCTACTTCGACCCCGCCCGCGGGATCGAGAGCCTCGCGACGCTCGCCGAGTACCGCGACATCAAAGCGCGCGAGTACGACGAGCCGATGTCGTTCGACGTCGACCGCGAGCGCGCTCACTCGATCCTCTCGTCGGTCCGCGACCGCGACGATAATCGCTTAGGCGTCGAGGCGATGGAGCTGCTCGACGCGTACGGAATCGAAACGCCGGCCGGCGAAATCGTCGACTCGCCGGAGCGGGCCAGCGAGGTCGCGGCCGGTATCGACGGCGACGTGGTGATGAAGATCGTCTCGCCCGACATCCTACACAAATCCGACATCGGCGGCGTCGCCGTCGGCGTCACCGACGCGGACGTGGCGGACACCTACGAGGACCTGATCACCCGCGCCCGAAACTACCAGCCGGACGCGACCGTCCTCGGCGTCCAAGTCCAGGAGATGGTCGATCTCGATGCCGGCGTCGAGACGATCGTCGGGATGAATCGCGACCCGCAGTTCGGTCCGCTCCTGATGTTCGGACTCGGCGGGATCTTCGTGGAGGTGATGGAAGACACCACCTTCCGCGTCGCGCCCGTCTCGGAGCCGGAAGCGCGCGAGATGACCGAGGAGATCAAGTCGGCGCCCCTTCTCCGGGGTGCCCGCGGCCGCGACCCGGTCGATATCGACGCCGTTGTCGAGACGATCGGTCGGCTCTCCCAGCTCGTCACCGACTTCCCGGCGATACTGGAACTGGACATCAATCCGCTCGTTGCACTGCCCGACAGAGACGGCGGGACGAGTGCCGCCGCCGTCGACGTGAGACTTACGGTCGACCCTGAGGAACTCGAACTATGACAGACACCACTACGACACTCGTCACCGCGACCGGAGAACACACCGGCAAGACAGCGATCGCCGTCGCCTTGGCGCGACTCGCGGCCGACCGCGACCGCAGCGTCGGCTACATGAAGCCGAAGGGGACCCGCCTGCAGTCGAACGTCGGGAAGACGCTCGATCAGGACCCGATGCTCGCCCGCGAGGTGCTCGGGCTCGACGCCGAGATGCATCAGATGGAGCCCGTCGTCTACTCGCCGACGTTCGTCGAGGGCGCGATCCGCGGCACTGAGGACCCGACCGCGCTCCGTGACCGGATCCGCGAGGAGTTCGACGAGCTCGCAGCCGACCGCGACCGGATGTTCGTCGAAGGCGGCGGCCGATGGACGACCGGCGGCGTCGTCGACCTCACCGACGTCGACGTCGCAGAGCTGCTCGACGCGCAGGTCGTGCTCGTCGCCGAGTACGGCTCGCCGAACGACCTCGACGAGGTGCTCGCCGCCGCCGACGCGTTCGGCGACCGCCTCGCCGGCGTCGTGTTCAACAAGGTGTCCGACGACGCGTTCGACTCGCTCGATCAGGACGGGATCCCGTTCCTCGAAGCGAAGGGGATCACCGTCCTCGGCGCGGTCCCCTACGAGAAGGAGCTCGCGGGCGTCACCGTCGGCGAACTCGCCGACGAGCTCGGTGCCGAGCTGTTGACCGACGCGCCGACCGACGGCTTCGTCGAGCGCTTCCTCGTCGGCGCGATGGGTGGCGACGAGGCGCTCCGATACTTCCGGCGCGCCCGCGATGCGGCCGTTATCACCGGCGGCGACCGCGCGGACGTCCAGACGGCCGCGCTCGACGCCTCCGGGGTCGCGTGTCTCGTTTTGACCGGCGGCCATCGGCCCTCGGGGGCGGTGCTCGGAAAGGCCGCAGAGGCGGGGAAACCCGTGCTCGCGATCAACACGGACACGGTGACCGCCATCGACCGTGCCGAAGGCGTCGTCAGCGGCGGTCGAACTCGCGACGCGCGAACGGTCGACCGGATGGCGGAGCTGCTGGACGCACACGTCGATCTCGACGCGCTGGTCTGAACGGGCGGGTCGGCGCTTCTCCCCCGTTATCGCTCCGGATCGCCCCGGTGCTCGGAGCGTATGTCTGACATACTGTTTTCAGGGAGGACGACGTAGGCCGCGTATGACCAGTCTCTCGGAGGCGTACGGTGGACGGGGGCGCTCCGAGGTCGACCCACGTCGACTCACGCTCGGCGCGGGTTTGTTCGTCGTCGGAACCCTGCTGCTCGTCGCCGGAATTCTCGTGGCCGCGGAGGTGCTGCTCTCGAGCGGCTCCACCTCCGGCGAGGCCCGCTGGCTCGGCGGGGTTCTCGGTGGCGTGGGCGTCCCGCTGCTGTTGCTCGGGGTGATGACCGTGCTCCCGGCGGACCGTAACACTCGCGCCGCTGCCGTCGTCGGCGCGGCCGTCATGTGTCTCGGCGTGGCGCTGTTTGCACACGCGTACCCGCACCAGTGGGTCGGCGGTCCGAGCCCGGAGCTGACCGACCTCACGCTCCCGACCGCAGGGGTGTACTTCTTCGGCGCGGCGACGACGCTGTGGAGTGTCTTCGTCGGCGTCGCGAACTTCAAAACGCGGAACGATCCCGGCGGGACCGTCACGATGGAAGTGACACATAAAGGCGAGACAAAGATCATCGAGGTCGAGCGCGACCAGATCGACGGGATGGGTGGTGTCGGCCTCCTCGGCGGGACGCCCGACGGCGAGGTCGAAACACAGACGAATCGGCCCGGGGCCTCCGAGGGAAGCGGCACACCCGTCTCCGGCTCCGACGGCGGGACTGCAACGTCCAGTCATGAGTCCCGCTCGTCT
>LKMY01000050.1 GCA_001564205.1 Nanohaloarchaea archaeon PL-Br10_U2g5 | reverse complement strand
GCTAATCCGTGCAGCCGACCGCTAATCCGTGCAGCCGACCGCCGTGTCTTTCCGCGTTCCGCCGAGCATTTGAGTGACGGGCGCGTCACGTCGATCAATGCACGACGACGTTCTGGAGGGGCTCGGCTCGCCGCTGGTGCGGGTGGACTCCCCGCCGGACACGGTGGTCGCGGCGAAAGTCGAGTCGCGGAATCCGGGTGGCTCCGCAAAGGACCGCCCGGCGCGGTACATGGTCGAAGCGGCCGAGGCGGCCGGCGATCTGACGCCCGGCGATAGCATCGTCGAACCCACTTCCGGCAACACCGGAATCGGGCTGGCGATGGTCGGCGCGGTGAAAGGGTACGACGTGACGCTCGTGATGCCCGACGGAAAGTCGGTCGAACGCCGCAGACTCATGCGCGCGTACGGCGCGGCCGTCGAACTCGTCGACGGTGATATCTCCGCTGCCAAAGGGCGGGCCGACGAGCTCGAACGCGACGCGGGAATGGTTCAGCTCCGCCAGTTCGACAACCCCGCGAACCCGCGCGCCCATTACGAGACGACCGGTGTGGAGATTCTCGAGCAGATCGGCGATCGGACCGTCGATGCGCTCGTCGCGGGGGTCGGGACTGGCGGGACGATATCGGGGATCGGTCGGCGGCTCCGCGAGGCGTTTCCCGACGTGCGGATCGACGCGGTCGAACCGAGCACCAACGCGGTGCTCTCGGGCGACGAGCCCGGCGTCGACGATTTCCAAGGAATGGGCCCGGGGTTCATCGCGCCCAACCTCGACACCGACCTCCTCGACGGGGTCCACACGGTCGATATCGAGGAGGCGGAAGCCGAGTGCCGCCGACTCGCGAGCGACGAGGGGATCCTCGTCGGTCAGTCGTCCGGCGCCTCGAACCTCGCCGCGAAGGACGTCGCCGCCGATCTCCGTGATTCGGGCGAGTTCGTGGGCGAGGAACCGCTCGTCATCACCGTTTTTTGGGACAGCGGTGAGCGCTACCTTTCGGCGGGGACCTTCGATGAGTGACCTCATCTCGTCGAATCGGACGACCTCGTTGGATACCCGAACGTTGAGTACGATCCGGCTCACAGATCCGCCGTGAGCACGAACGCCGAATCGACCGCTGATTCCGACTCCGAAGCCGATTCCGGCGCGGGGCCTGGATCCCAGGACCGACAGTTCGACGGGCCGTGGCTCCGCGTTCTCGCGGTGGCTGCCGGCGGCTGGGCGGTCCTCTACGCGCTCGATTGGGCGCTGTTGGAGGCTGGAACTCCGGCGGGCGCGGCCGTCGGATTCGCTCACGCTTATCTCTTCGCCCCGTTGGTCGCGGCCGCGGTCCTCCTCGACGCGCTCTCGCTGGGTGAGCGCGGCATCGCTGACCTCGGACTGTTCAAGTGGCTCTACGCGCTCATCGCGCTCGTCGCCCCGCCGATTGCGGTCGTCTACTACGCTCATCGAGAGTGGTTGCAGCCGGGGGATCCCGACCTGCTCGGGGGGCCGTGATGGGCGGCGAGCGAGAAGCGCCGCCGTCGACCGGATCCGAACCTCACCCAACCGGTAGGGTCGAGTCGCTCTGGATCGCGAAGGAGAGCGGTGCTCGGCCGGAGCGGCGCGACTCCGTCGAGGTTCACACAGACGGTGTCGAAGGCGATCGCTACCAACTCGGCGGGGGGCATTTCCAACTCGACGTCTGTCCCGTCACTCTCGTCGCGTCCGAAGCCGTCGAGGCGGTCCGCGCGGAGACCGGGATCGACGTCTCCGACGGGCGACATCGCCGAAACATCGTCGTCGAAGGATTCGGAGCCGGGATGGACGACCTCTTGGAGGCGACTATCGCGGTCGGGAACACGCTTCTTCGACCGACTCGCCGCCGCCCACCCTGCGCGCACCTGGAGGAGCTGGCGGATGCGGACGGGCTCGCCTCAGCGCTCAAACACCGAGGCGGGCTCTGTTGTGACGTGATCGAGCCCGGACGGGTCGCCGTCGGCGATTCGGTTTCAATTCGGAACGCGGATCCGCGGACAGCCGGAGCAGAGATCGCCGACCGGCTGCGGGAGCGATCGAACACCGAACCGACTAACGGAGCCGGTGATAGAGCGTCTGGCCGCGACCAACCACACGGGAGATGAGAGAGGTGCAGCCGCAATGACCGGCAGGGGGTGCTGCCGATGAGCTGGGAGTACCGTCACACGGTCCTCTCGCTGTGTATGCTCGCGTTCTTCGTGACGTACTTCGCACGGCTGGCGATCAGCCCCGTGGTTCCGTTTATCATCGCCGACTTCGATGTCTCGAACACGGCGGTCGGCGTCGCGCTCTCGGGGATGTGGCTCGCGTACGGCGTCTCGCAGTTCCCGAGCGGTATCCTCGCCGATCGCTACGGTGAGCGTCGGGTCATACTCGTCGCTATCGGTGGGACGACGGCGATGAGCGTCCTCCTCGCATTCGCTCCGGTTTTTCCGGTGTTTGTGCTCGTGGCAGTGTTCCTCGGGCTCGTCGCGGGGCTCCACTACGCCGTCGCGACGACGCTCCTCACGCGGACGTTCGATGAGCTTGGGACGGCGATCGGGCTCCACTCCGTCGGCGGCCCCCTCGCGGGACTGATCGCACCGATCGCCGCGGCGTGGGTCGGCGTTCGCTACGGTTGGCGCCCTGCAGTCGCACTCGCCGCAGTCGTCGGTATCCCGGTTTTCGTGCTGTTTGCCTGGCGAGTTCGTCCGACCGAGCCGCGGCGACCCGATCAGCCGATGCGAGATCGGCTACAGATCGGTCCGCTCATCGGGCTTCTCTCACGCCCCTCGATTCTCTTACCGCTGTTCATCGCGATGATCGGCACCTACGTCGTACAAGGCTTCATGTCGTTTCTTCCGACGTTCCTCGTCGACTTCCGGGGATACTCGCCGTCTTTTGCTGGCCTGGTTTTTTCGGTGTTCTTCGTCGTCCGGGCGGCTGTGCAGGTCGGAATCGGTCGGCTCTCAGATCGGATCGGTCGAGACACGGCCATCGGAATCGCAATGCTTGCGGGCGCGCTCGGTGGGGCCGGCTTCGTCGTTCTTCCCGGCGGCGTCGGCCTCGGTCTTGCCGTCGTGCTGGCCGGCTTCGGATCGAGCTTCTTTTCGGCCATCGATCCGCGGTTCATGGACGCGTTGAGCGAGGCAGAACGAGGTGCGGGGTTCGGGCTCGTCAGGACCGTCTACACCGTCATCGGCTCTGCGGGGTCCGTCGGGGTCGGTCTCGCCGCGGACCTGTTTGGCTGGGGAGTCTCGTTTTCGATTCTCGCGTTCCTGTTCGCCGTCTCGTTTGTAATTCTGCTCGCCAACGCGCTCTTACAGACGGGCTACTGATCCGCGAGTTCGCTCCGCTCTCTCAGTCGTCCATCCGGAAGGCGAATCCACTCAGCGCAACCGACAGTTCACTACCCAGCGTCGGAACCGGCGGGTTCCTTTTCGACGCGCTCGCAGGCCCGAAACCGTCCCCAAACAGATCGGCGGTCAGCGACGAACCGGTAGCCACGTTCTCGAATCCGCTCCCAGAACGGGAGCAGACGCGCTATCCGAACGGCGCTTTGACCACCGGTCCCGCAGCGTCCAACGCACTGTTCGAGAGCGCTGCCACAGGAGTAGACGGCGTCGTCGGTTAACAGGTGCATACAGTCATCGTACTCGTCGGGGAGACGGGCCTCTTGATCCGGTGTGAGTTCGCTGAACCCGACGGGATCGAACTCACCAAAGCGCAACAGCCACCGGATCATATACATACAGAACCCGCAGTCGTCGTCGTACACAAGCCGTGGCGTGTTCATACTCGTCGTTTGAAGCGCTCGCTCTTTTGTGTTCTCCCCGAGGAACCGCCTCGGGATCAAGTGGTTCGAGACGCGGGGCGTCTCGTCATCACGGAATCTCCGATCTCCGCACGACTACGAGACACTCGGCCCGCCCGCCTGTTGATGAGCTTCACACCCGATCGGCTCCGTTGAAGTCCTCTGTTTCAGTCACAACCGCCCTGAAACAGCCGGTCCGTGAACGGCGCGTATCGATCGATGACGGGAGTAGATATCGCAAGCTGCTGGCGGCAACACAGTATTTAATCCGATCGTGAACCACGACAATGATCATTTGTAAACGACGACGCGGTGGCGTGCGCCTGCGAGCGGCCGCCCTCGGCGGCCGCGAGCCAGCACGCGCGAGGTCGCCGTGAGCGCCCACAGGGCGCGAACGGCTGCCAGAGGGACCACCGGTCCCTCACTGGAGTCGCTGGTGCCTTATCAGGCGCCAGCGACGAGGCTGGGGAGGTGTGAGGCTGCGGTCTATGATCGGGGGGACTTTCGAGGTCTTCACCCGACCGTTGATTATTTATTACCCGCCGCTAGCAACACCTCTCAACCGCTTATCAACAACCGCTCCAGCAGAACGATATTCCGACTCCCGAAATCGTTCACGAAACCATCTGTACCGACTGATTTGGTTCGATAAGTGGTGTGTTGCAGAAGCGCACCCGGCACATCACTGGAGACACTCATCATCGCTTGCGTATTTCAACGGGGTCGGCGAGTCGTTCGCAGCGCTTGATCCGTCTGTACGCCTATGTGTCTGCGGAATCAAACCCCGACACCGAATGGTTGACTCGACTGCGACCGATCCGGAGACTGCTGATAAGACGGTGACCTCGCGGCCGACAGATGCCACGACCAGAGGCGACGGTGAGGGATACCGAGAGGATTTGATTCCGTTGACCGTCATCGACGAGGACGAAAACAGAACCGAGCTCTCGGTCGAATCGGGGCGAAACCTCCGGCGTGTCCTGTTGGAAGCCGATCTGTCGCCGTACGCCGCAGCGACGAAGCGACTCAACTGCGGCGGAAGAGGGCTCTGTGCGACGTGTGGCGTCCGGATCCGTGAGAATCCGCCGCCGACGCACTGGCACGACCGGCTCGCGAAACGGTTCGGCTACCCTCGGCTCTCCTGTCAGGTGACCGTCGACGCGCCCATGGTCGTCGAACTCGTCGATAAGCGGGTGTGGGGGTCGCGAGAGAGGAATGTATAAAACACAGCTACCAGCGGCGACGGCTCCGAGCGCTACAACACGTCGCCGATCCGCACCGGCTCGCCGTCGAGGTCCGGCTCTCCGGCGACGATCTGCAGCACTTCGTGGTCAGTGACGTCGCGGAACCCCTTACCGGTCGCCTCCTCGATCAGGTCTTTCTCCAGCTCGAACTCGGTTCCCTCGTAAACGACTTCGACGCCGTCTCTGGTGAAGGTTAGATCCGTACTCATACCGAGCCGTAGTCACTGATCAGATAAAAAGAGCGTGACACGGCGGTGATCGGTTGAGACGCGCAGGTCGCCCGGACTCGACCGCCTACTCGTCGTCTTCGTCGGTGTCTTTCATCTCGGAGAGGCGCCCGACGAGGTCGTCGGTGGACGCACCGCCTTCGATGGTGACCTCGCCGTCGTGGTCGTTCTCGTGAACGTTCACGGCGGCGTCGTCGTCGGTGTCAACGTCTTGGTCCTTCTGCTCGCTTTCATCATACGATCCGAATCCCATACCCGATGGTTCGAGGCGGGCCTGAAAAGCGTAGTGACCCCGACGCGCCGAGCGTGTGATATCCACGCACGCAGTTGAACCCGTCGTGGCGCTCACTCACGGCAGCCATTGCCTCGAGCGTCCGACGAGCGTCCGACGACCCCACACGGTTTATACGGGCGGAGGGAGTTTTCCCGGTGTGTCGCTGCGAGGAGACGGTCCCATAGAGGAGCTCGCGGTCCCGTCCGGGACGACCGTCGAAGAGCACGATCTCGTCACCGACGGCGACGTGCTCATCGGTGGCCAGTCGACGGTGGAGTTCGGACTCCGCGGTCGCAACGTCGCCATCGGAGAGCGCGTAAGCGTCGAAAACGACATCGAAGCCGAGGGGGACTGCCGGCTCGACACGTGGTGTACCATCGACGGCAACGTCCTTGTCGGTGAGGACGCGTACCTCGGAGAGCGCGTGACCGTCACCGGCCGACTGATGGTCTCCGGCGACCTCGATATCGGCGACGACGTCTCGATCGAAGAGGGGTTCGAGGCGAACGGCTGGATCGTGATCCGGAACCCCGTTCCCACGCTCGTCTTCTACTTCATCGTCCTCTCGCAGCTCCTGCGCGTCGGCGAGACCGACGCCGCAGACGAGCTCGCGGAGGCGCTCGCCGACGGCGACGACGTGCGCGAACCCCTCCTGGTCCCGCGCAGCGCGGAGATATCCGACGACGCGTGGCGCGTCTCTACCCCCGCGACCATCGGCGACGACTGCCGGCTGCACGGGAACATCCGCGCGGAATCGATCCGCGTCGGCGAGCGCAACGAAGTCTTCGGCTCCCTTCGTGCTCGCGAGGGTATCACCGTCGGGGCAGAGACGGTAATCCACGGCGACGTCACAACTCGCGGCGGAACGGTCACGGTCAACTCTGGTGCGCGGGTGCTCGGTGACGTCTCCGCCGGTGACCTGATCGTCCACGACGGCGCGGAGATCGACGGGACGCTCCGTGCCCGCGGCGAGATGAAACTGGTTCAGGAGACAGCAGACGAGTCGGACAAGTCAGCCGAGCCGGACGAACCGGACGAGCCAGAAGAGCCGGAGGAATCGGCTGAATCGAAAGAGTCAGAAGAACCGGAGGAATCGGCTGGCGATTCGACCGAAGTGAGAAGCAAGGAAGCCCGTGACGACGCTGACGATGCTGAAGAGCCGGACGCTGACGACACCGAAGAGGCGGACGCTGACGACGCCGAAGAGCCGGACGCTGATGACGCCGAAGAGCCGGACGCTGATGACGCCGAAGAGCCGGACGCTGATGACGCCGAAGAGCCGGAGCCAGGCTCTGGCGACGGTGACGGAGACCGTCGTGACGAAGAGTCAGAGGGCGACACCGAGGATGAAGAAGACGCCGAAGAATCACGCGACGAAGCCCCATTAGAACCAGGCGAACCCGTTTCGATGGAGACGGAATCCGCCAACTCGGAACCGGAGTAGCTCTCGAATCGGCGTCTACGGCGGAACGATCGTCTCGGCGCTCACGGTTCGTATGATTCGCCGACGAACACGTCTTCGTGGAGCGACTTACAGACGACGTCCGCGAGCGTTTGCAAGTTCTCGGTATCCTCTCGGTTGTACGACACCAGCGTGTCGAGCGCGTCTTCGTCGCCGCGCTCGTACTCGCGCCACAGCCGGACGGCGTCCAGACCAGACAGGTCCGGCCGATCACGCTCGATCCCGATCGATTTTTCGATCGGCTTCAGCCCCCCGGAGAGTCCGATTCGCTTGGCGGGGTACATCAGGTCGAGGTGCGGCGTTTCGACGTCGATTCCGAACGAGGTCTCGAGGAAGGGAACGTCGAACCGCGCGCCGTTAAACGTCGCCAGCAGGCTGGCGTCCACGAACTGCTCGCGGAGGCGGTCGGCGGTGAGATCGTCGCCGGCGACCAGCGTCGTCGTCTCGCCGCCCTGGTGGAAGCTCACGGTCGTTACGCGGTCGCGGTGCTCGTCGAGCCCGGTTGTCTCGATATCGAAAAAACACGTCTCCGCGCGGAAGTTCTCGTAGAGCCGCCACCGCTCCCCGCTCGGGAATGCCCGATCGAAGTACGCGGAGTCCCCGTCGTCGAGGTGGGTTAGTGCCTCGGCGATGAACGACTCGATCCGGTCGGTGGTCGTGGACCCGATGCCCCGCACGTCGACGGTGGGGTCGAACGCTTCCCACGTCGTGACACCCTCGGCCCAGAGCCGGCGCTCCGTCGATTTGCCGACCCCCTCGACCGGGATGAAGCTGTTCTCGATGCGCATACTCGACCGCGGCGACGTGCGGACAAAAACCCGACGGGAGAAAGAAGAGACGAGCGGTGGGGAACGGGACCCACCGCGAAAGCGATCGCCGGCGGGACCGCTGTCCTTCCCGCTGCGGTTTAAGTAACGGGGAGCCTAACGACAGATATCCATGTGCGGCCGCTACACGCTCTGTACCCCCGCTGCCGATCTCGAAGCTCGATTCGACGCCGATTTCGGAGGCATCGAGCCCAGCTACAACTGTGCACCCGGCCAAAAGCTTCCCGTGATCGCCGACGAGGATCCCCGACGCGCGACGCGAATGAAGTGGGGACTCACTCCCGCGTGGGCCGACGAATCGTTCGATCTGATCAACGCGCGGGCCGAGACGGTCCGGAAGAAGCGGAGCTTCGCCGACGCCTTCGAGCGTCGCCGCTGTCTCGTCCCCGCGGACGGGTTTTATGAATGGGTTGATCGATCCGTCCCCAACGACAACGGGGGCCGCGGGGGCGCCGACAAGACCCCCTACCGCGTCGCGTTCAACGACGATCGCCCGTTCGCGATGGCGGGACTCTACGAGCGCTGGGAGCCGCCCGAGCCCGAGACGACCCAAACAGGGCTCGGGGCGTTCGGTGGCGGAAGCGACACGGTCGCCGAGGAGGCCGCCGAAGACGCCGGCCCCATCGAGACGTTCACGATTGTGACGACCGAGCCAAACGCGCTCATCTCCGACCTCCACCACCGGATGGCCGTGATCCTCGCACCCGACGAGGAGGAGACGTGGCTCCGAGGCGGTCCCGACGAGGCCGGCGCGCTGCTCGATCCGTATCCCGACGATGAGATGACTACGTACCCGGTTTCGACGCGTGTGAACGCCCCCGCGGTCGACACGCCGGAGCTCGTCGAGCCGGTCGGCGTCGACTGAGGCTGGTCGGCTGGGAGGCGCGGTCCTCGTCTCAGGGTGCGACCAGATCCACGATCGTCTCGTCGTCGACCACGACGTTGTACGCCTCCTCGTCGTCGTTCCAGAGCACGAGCCCGTTTTCAACGAAGACGACGGCGCCGTAGTCGGCGGTCCGGAGATCCTCGTTGAGGACGGTCTCTCGAGTACAGACGAGGTAGTGATCGACGGCCTGTGAGCCGTCGCCGACGCGGTAGAGAGCGTTGTCGCCGGCGCTGAGGTCGTGGCTGAGTTTCACTGCGAGCAGGTTCACCCGGTCGGTGACGTGCGCTTCGGAGTCGGCCATGCGCGCACACCGGTCGTCACTCGCGCGGATATCGACCCGACGCTGCCCGTCGGGGCGGAGGATCGCGTACGCGAACTGAACGTCAACGTTGATGAACTCACCGGGCTCATCGCTCGTACCGCGCTGGGCCGCCTCGTCGAGCCGGCGCTGGAACGGTGGGGCCGCCAGATCGTCGGCGACGTCGAACGACCAACCGCCGTCTGACGGCGTCGCGTCCGGCCACAGCCGAAGCGTCGGGGAGTACGTCTCCACGTCGCTCGTCGGTGTGACGACCGCTCGCTCGACGTCGCGGAGCCCCATCGCAGTGTTGCGGTCGGCTGGCGCGAACGCGACCACGCTCCCGTCGGCGGCGAGGGCGTCGACTGCGGCTTCGACTACCATCACCGGATCGATCAGCTCGGAGAGCACGTTGCCGAACAGCACGAGATCGAACGGCTCTGCAGCGGTCGCGGCTTCGGCGGGTTCGGCGG
>LKMY01000049.1 GCA_001564205.1 Nanohaloarchaea archaeon PL-Br10_U2g5 | reverse complement strand
CGTCCGAGTCGGTCACTTCGACCACCCTCAGATGGGAGACAACCGAGGACGGAGCAGTCACTCAGGGTCGAAAAATAATGTAAAGGAGTGTAGATGTCCGTTACTCGTTGCCGAACATCTGGCGCATGGTTATGTACTTACAGAACATCCAGAGTGTAACTGCTGATGTACAGTACACCATCCCCCCAGAGTCCGCTGAAACTGTTGTGCGTATTGAGTCTCGACTCCAGCAAATACTGAGGTTCATCATACAAAGTCACCACGGACGTGACGAACTCCCTGTAGCGCCAGATGTCGAAACGAATATTCAAGTAGTCTATCCAGACTGTGAGACCGCTGTGAGCGCAATCAAGTACCTCAAACTCCAGACCTGTCCGAACTGCTCTGTCGAATAGCGGTGATTGGGTGGCCAAGACAAATGAGAATCGGCTCGTGGCTTGATGAGCCGCATGGTCTCAAGGCTGGTGTCGCTTAACCGTTGCTCAGAGACTGCTATTCAACAGAGCAGTAACGAGTGCCATTTAGTTCTGTGCTATAGTGAGCGACCACAACATCCGAACATTCGAGGAGGTCTCAGAGTGTAGCTCGCTATTCCACGGTGGATATAAGTATACGACTGCTAAGTATGAGAACATGCCGGAGGTAGCGGGAGAGGGAGAAAACGCCATAAGCGAAGACACAACTGATGGGCTAGACGACGACTACGACCGCACGTCCTTCACCAACAGGAGCATAACCGTACTGTTCCTGCTGGCTCGTAACAAGCTCGCGCTTCTGGGATCAATCTACGTTGGTTTGTTGATTCTCACAGCGATTTTGGCACCTGTCATCGCGCCGTACGGCCCGACAGCACAAAACTACGAAGCACTAAATCAGGCTCCGAACCTTGCACACCCGTTCGGCACCGACCAGTTTGGTCGTGACGTGTTCTCTCGGGTTGTTTACGGGGCACGCTACGCGCTGTTACTTGGTGTAGTCATCATTGGTATTCAGGCGGTCGTCGGTGTCGGGCTTGGACTCATTGCCGGTTACTACGGGGGATATACTGAGTCGGTAATTATGCGTATCGTCGATATAAGTCTCTCTATTCCGGGAATTGTCCTTGCGCTTGCAATCGCCGGGTTACTCGGCGGCGGTATCATGCCGCTCATTCTTGCTGTGAGTCTTGTCGGTTGGCGAGGATTCACACGTATTGTTCGAGGGGATGTTAAGAGCGTAATGGAAGACGAATATATCGAATCCGCGAAGACGGTCGGGCTCAGTGATAGAATCATAATGACTCGCTACCTCTTGCCCAACGTGTCTGCGAGTATTATTGTTTATACTACACTCTCGATCCCAACAGTGATTCTCTGGAGTGCTGCGCTCTCTTTCCTTGGCGTTGGGGTCCAACCTCCGACACCAGAATGGGGCGCGATCATCGCTCAGGGACGAAATCAGCTGCAACAGGAATGGTGGATTGCAACGTTCCCGGGACTCGCAATCATGTTCACAATTATCGCTTTCAATGCGATTGGTGACGGACTAAGAGACGTTCTCGATCCGAAGGAGTATCAATAGTATGTTTACACCACTGATCCACAGATCCACGTCAACAAGTATCGTAGTATGGAGAAAAAACACGTGACGCTACTCGAGATATCTGATCTTAAAATTCGATTCGATACGGCTCGAGAAACTGTCCACGCATTGAACGGCGTCAATCTTGAATTGGAGTCAAATCAAACGCTCGGCATTATCGGCGAAAGCGGATGTGGAAAGAGCGTCACTGCTCTCTCTATCATGGGACTTGTGGATTCTCCACCGGGCGTGATCGAAGGAGGCGAAATACGTTACCGGGGTCAGAACCTGCTAGACCTCTCTGAATCAGAACTGAATAACATACGTGGCAATGAAATATCAATGATATATCAGGACCCGATGGAAGCATTGAATCCCTCGCTGACTATCGGTTATCAAGTCATGGAACCGTTACTAGAGCACACAGATGTCTCCAAATCAACGGCACGAGAACGAGCAGTAGAGACGCTTAAACAGTGTGGACTCGCGGACGCCGAGCGGATTATGGATGATTATCCACACGGACTGAGCGGTGGCATGCAACAACGGGTCATGATCGCGATGGGCATCATCACCGAACCTGACTTGCTCATCGCCGACGAACCGACGACCGCACTTGACGTGACCATTCAGGCACAGATTCTCGGCCTCCTCTCAGAATTAAAGGAACGGCTCGGAATGAGTATGATCTTCATCACGCATGACATTCCCGTAGTGAACGAAGTTGCGGACCGGCTCGCTGTAATGTATGCAGGACGTGTCGCGGAGGTCGCAGCGACCAAAGATATTGTAGATAATCCCATGCATCCGTACACGGAACTGTTGCTCGAAAGCATGCCGAAGTCTGACAGGGCACCCGATAGACTCCCCGTTATAGAAGGTGTCGTCCCGACGTTCGACCAAGAACCGACCGGCTGTGTGTTCGCGTCACGATGTCCGAAACATCTTGGAGATGAGTGCGATAGCGTAGCCCCCATCCTCCGTGAATCGACCGAGGCACGTTCGGGCCAACAGACAGCCTGCCACTTATATTACGACCCATCTCAAGATGTGATCACCAGCGAACAGAATGAACAGACGAGTCGCAACCAAGACGCAAAGTTTGGAGAGGAAAACCAATGAAAGACAACTCTGGAGGACACACTGGTGACCGTGATTCGAAAACAGCAACAACCTTTACTGACGCTCCGGACGCGACTGGTGGCCATTCATTCGATTCAACCGAAAGCTCAGAGTTCTCGGGGACTGAAGCCCTCGTCAAACTGCGAAACGTACAAAAATACTACCCGATCCATTCAGGAATCTTAAAACGCCATACAAGCGATGTGAAGGCTGTTGACGGTGTCTCATTCGATATTTGGCAGGGAGAGACTTTTGGACTTGTTGGTGAATCCGGTTGTGGAAAATCAACTCTTGGGAAGACCGTGCTCCACCTGCTGGAGCCCACCGGTGGTGAAGTCATTTTCAACGGGATCAATCTCGCCTCACTTTCGAGCGCGAAGCTACGGGAACGCCGCAGGAACATCCAGATGATATTTCAAGACCCTGCATCCAGCCTCAATCCTCGCATGAGCGTTGAACAGTTGATTGAGGAACCGATGACATCTCTCACCGAGTGGCCGAAAGAACGACGCAAGAAGCGCGTTCGAGAGTTGATACAAGAAGTAGGCCTTTCGATTGACCACCTTCCGCGACGCCCTCATGAATTTAGTGGGGGCCAACAACAGCGGGTCGCCATTGCCCGCGCACTGAGTGTCAACCCACAGTTTATTATCGCGGACGAACCCACAAGCGCTCTTGATGTCTCCGTACAAGCGAAGATACTGAACCTTTTAAAAGATCTCCAAGTGGAGTACGACCTGACGTTCCTGTTTATCAGCCATGACCTGAGCGTCATTCGAAATTTCTGTGATCGCGTCGCAGTCATGTACCTCGGGGAAATAGCAGAAGTCGCTCCGACAGAGGTACTCTTTAACCGTCCGAAACACCCCTACACGAAAGCGCTCCTGTCATCGGTCCCGACGATGGACGGCCTTCAAGAAGATCGGATTCAGCTGGAAGGGGATGTTCCAAGCCCTGAAAACCCTCCGAGTGGTTGCCGCTATCACACGAGATGTCAGGAATATATTGGTCCAGTCTGTGAAGACGAATCACCTGAACTCAAACTTGTTGACGCCGCACAGGTGTGTGCTTGTCATCACTACGAATGACCGACACAAAATGCATAATTTTGAATCCAACGCTAGTTTGTCGATAATAAGACACAAAGGTTCTTATTAGTTCCATCCAGTAGGTTTGGTATGTCAGCTCATGACGATGGTGAGGAAAAAGACAGCATAACCACCCGACGCCGTATCATGCAGACAACAGGTGCCGGTGCGGCATTCCTCTTAGCAGGGTGTGTTGGCGACGAAGCGGGCGAGCCTGAGGATGGTGACCCACTTGACGGTGACGATGATATCGATGACGCTGAATCCGTATTCATCGAGGGTATGGGTGCGAACAGCTCAACGCTTGATGTGCACGGCGAACCTCGTGTACCGAATAGCATCGTGCACGAGTCCATCTACGAAAATCTGTTTGTGATGTCGCCCGATCTCGAAGTTACTCCACACCTCGTCGACGAGTGGGAAGTCACGGATGACGCTTCCCAGTATGATTTCCAGTTGAAGGAAGGTGTCCACTTCCACGATGGAAATGAGTTGACCGCTGAAATGGCGGCTGCTAACTTCGAGCGTATGCTGGATATATCGCCGCGTGCGTCGCTTCTCGGACCAGCTGAGTCGATCGAGGCGGTCGACGAGTATCATTTGCGTTTTGAATACGGGGAGCCGTTTCCGATCCTTCCACGCAATCTGACTGACTCCATGGCGGCGATCCTATCGATCGACGCAGTCGAAACAGCGGGGGACGCGTACGGACAGGAAGCCGCGGTCGGCACAGGCCCGTTTATGTTTGAGCGGTGGGACCGGGACGAGCAAGTCGTGCTAACTCGTAACGATGAGTACGACTGGGGTCCAGATTTCCTCTCCAACACGGGCCCGGCTCACTTCGAAGAGATTCACTTTCGGCATGTTCCAGAGAATACGACGTTGTTCAACGAACTGACCGTCGGCAACGTGGACGGAACCACATACGTACCCACTGAGAGCGCCAACGAAGTTGCGGAGCATGAGAATACGAGCCTCGAACGGTCTGACTTCCCACATCCGAGCTACTTAGCGATGAACGTCACTAATCCACCGACCGACGAGGTCGAGGTCAGACGGGCCATTGGTCACGCCGTCAACAGGGAAGCGGTCATTGAAGCGGCGCTTAGTGGGGAGGCAACGCCAATTCGCAACATCGTGCCTCCACTTTCGTTCAATGCCCTCGATGAGGACGAGACGAGTGAACTCGGGATCGAATACGACCCCGGACAGGCCCGAGAAATACTCGAGTCAGCTGGATGGACAAACGATGCTGAAGGAGAGGTCCGAACAAGAGATGGCGATGATCTCGAAGTGATGTTTACTGCATTTACCATTGACCGGTATTCGCGGATTGGTGAGGTCGTACAGGCCATGCTCGGTGAGGTCGGGTTTGAAGTCGATCTGAACGTTCTCGAAGCCGGAACACTCTACGATACGCTTGAGGGAAGCGAACACAATATTACAACAATGTCGTGGAGCACTGCTGACTTCGCACTCTCTATTCTCGATGCGATCCTCTCTGGAGAGAATGTTGCAACTGAAGGTGGAAGCAATTACGCCATATGGAATAACGATGAGTTTAATGACCTCATCAGTACAGCCAGAACAACAGCCGACGAAGACGCACGTATTGAAGCTATCAAAGACGCACAGCGAGTCGTCCTTGATGATGTCCCAGTTCATCCGATCGCGACATACACCAAGCACTACGGACACAAGAACGACGTTGATGCCGAAGGCTGGTTCGATCATCCTTGGTGGTCGAATATACATCAAATACACCGGCTCGAAGTGGAGTTGTGAAAGCCTGATTTGGGCAATAAACCAGGCTTCACGAACCGATCTCCGAACGTGCGACGATACACGATATGATCATCCCTACGAGTTGATACTGAGATCGTCACATCCCTCAGATTGATAACCACCGCACGCGTTCACCACCACATCACGGCAGTATGTTACAATATACTATTAGACGGCTGTTGATATCGATACCGGTACTTTTGGGAGTGACTGTTGTCATTTCCTCTCTGGTCTACATCGCGCCGGGTAACCCAGCCCGGATTGCACTCGGTGAGGGGGCAAGTTCCGAGGCCATCGCCCGTCTTGAACAGGAGATGGGTCTAGACCAGCCACCACACATTAGATATATCGACTGGCTAGCTTCCGCGTTACAGGGCGACCTCGGCAACTCGATCCAGACTGGGCGACCAGTGGTTCTCCACATCGCCGAACGGCTTCCTGCAACGCTTGAACTTGCCGCGGTAGCGATGGTGATTACACTTCTCATCGCGTTGCCACTCGGCGTTGCCAGTGCGGTTCACCAGCACTCGTGGATTGATCAGGGATCGATGCTGTTCGCGATATTTTGGCTGTCGATGCCGTCTTTCTGGCTCGGGCTTATGTTGATATTCCTGTTTGCGGTTCACTGGCAGATATTCCCAATTTCAGGCCGTGCTGGCGTCCTACTCTCGCTTACTTGGTGGTCATTCGTTCTTTTACCGGCGATAGCGACAGGGACAAGACGAGCTGGCCTTCTCACACGCCTCACTCGTTCGTCAATGCTCGAAGTACTCGGAGAAGAGTACATCCGGACCGCCCGAGGTAAGGGGATCGGGTCAAGACGAGTTGTCGTGAAACACGGCGTAAAGAACGCGATGATACCGGTCGTTACGCTGATCGGCCTCCAGATACCGCTCATTTTCTCTGGGACGGTGATCATTGAAGAAGTATTCTCATGGCCGGGCATGGGACGACTGCTGGTCAGTGGGGTGTTCCAGCGCGATTATCCGATAGTTCAGGGGACCGTCCTCGTGTACGCGGTGATCGTTCTGTTCGCAAACTTAGCGGTGGACCTCGCGTACACGTACATCGATCCACGAGTGAGCTACGACTAGCAGATCTCTCGCCGGTCACGAGGATTTTCGTCTAATACCGGATTCTTTACCATTTAATACCGAACTCCACGACCGACTCTGGGTAGCCCTCACCCCACGCATCGATCACGGCGTCGTCATCGGCAGATTCGGTTTCGACCGCGACCTCATAGGCATTCCACAGCCCCTCGATCGGGTCCCCGGGGTCGTCAACGCGCAGGTTATGAGCGAGACTCGATTCGGTAGCGTTGACGAGTAATGCCGCGCTCAGGTTGTCTCCGCGTTTATCACCCCCAACCGCCTCTCCAGCTTCGAGCGCCTCGAGGAGGCGCTCCGCCAGCGGTCCTTCTGCCTGTTCGAACCGACGACCAGCCTCGGCGATCACCTCATTCCCAACGAGCATGTTTCCGGCCGCGGTATAATGGGTCCCGCCTTCGTGTCCCGCCCACTCCGCACAGCGGTCCCCGGTGTACAAGAACTGGTCACCGTCGAGTTCCAGACCGTGGAGTTGCGTTCCCGCTGCGCCGGCACGTTCCTCAAGTAGGGCCTCACACATGACCGGAAGTGATATTTCGTGGTTAGCTACTGTCTCAGTAATCGGGATGCCGTACGACCGACCAGCATCCCATGACTGCGTCGAAATGGCAACGCCGTCCGCAACGTAGGGACAGACCGCCCCCACTGATGGGAACACGGATGCGATAGCCACACCTACCGCTTCGCTGTCGGGATCCCGTCCGACGATAGAAAACGTCATTTCAATCCCACCGAATAACGTTTGCTTCGATATCGCGCGGATAGTACGTGACCATATCATATCCCGATTCTGTGATGACAATCGTGTCAGAGTGGCGATAACCGGCCTCGTTGGGGAGGTAGATTCCGGGTTCGATGGAGTAGACATGGCCGGGTTGCATCACCTCCTCGCTTCCGCGGTCGATGAACTCGCGCTCATGGCCCTCCATCCCAAGGTTGTGGCCTGTATGGTGTTGTGCGTATTCGATT
The DNA here is from genome assembly GCA_001564205.1 of Nanohaloarchaea archaeon PL-Br10_U2g5. The sequence continues at coordinate 1,910 of LKMY01000049.1, read as the reverse complement.
ACACCTTGCTCGGCGAGATAGTCGTGGACAGCCTCGTCTACATGTGAACACGAGACACCGGGGCCACTCTCTTCGATCCCGATTGTCTGTGCCTCCAGCATGATCTCAAAGTAATGTCGCTGCTCGTCAGTCGGCTCACCGACGAACATTGTTCGCTCAAGTTCGCTCCTGTAGCCACCGACGTTCGCGCTGGCTCCCGTAACTAGCACGTCGCCCTCCTCCAGCCGGCGATTCTTCGTGAGCCCATGCGGGAGCCACGTGTTCTCGCCCGAGAGGAAGCCACACTGTGCGGGGAACCCACCGCGGAGGTGTGACTCATACTCGTCGCCAAGGGTGTCGAGCATCGCCATCGACGCGTCAAGACTGGCCTGTTTAGCGACCCAAAGTTCGTGTTTTCCGGGCTCCGCGTACTCCTGCAGGTATCGATGTGCGAGGTTCCCCCACTTACCCGACTCCATGATCAGTGCGACCTCCTCGGGAGACTTCTCTTTGCGCCACTTCGTTACCCAATCAACGTTTTTGACATCGACGTTAGCGAAGGTCGACAGCGACGGGCCGTGATAGCCCCAGAACCCGGGGGCACCGTCACTGTCCGCGCAAACCGTCTCGACGTCAAGCTCGTCAAGCATCGACGCGATAGTCGCTTCGGGCGTTTGCGAGGGGTGATAGTGGTAGTTCTCTCCGCCACCGGGATAGTCGTAGTAGTGATGAACGGTATCAAGCGTCGGAACGGTCTCCGCGCGGTCACGCTCCAAGCGGGGCACCGTGATGTGGACCAACTCATCAGTAATCGCGAGACAGACCGGCCGCTCGGTCTGGAGATGATTAAATCCCGACAGCCACTCGATGCTCGTAGCTGAGAACAGACAGAGTGTATCAGCGTCACTGTCAGCGAGTGCATCACGCGCTTTTCCGATCCGTCGGTCAAACTCTTCTTCGGTAAGGTACGGTTGTGCCATAATAGATTAACACAGATATCACACTTCATTCTTCGCGTAGCAGAGTCGGTCAGTTCATCTGCTTGGTACTCAGACTTAGCAATAAAAAGCGTTCGCCACCGAAAAAAGAGGTGGTGTAAACTTCTTCCCGGGTTCAGTTTGTCTGCGATTTGGTTCACGACTTCGCAAGCTCCCGCGGAGAGAATATCGGTCACGTTACGATCCTCCATGACGGCAAAATTCACGAACAGGTGGACACAATTTGTGAGTCGGTAAGCGGAATGGACATCAAATTCGAGATGGTGAGCATTCGAAAGAGCCTCCAGCCACGCATTGCTAGCTATGAGAGGGATGAGTTCAAGATCGCAGACAAGGGTCTGGGGTTTGTCGATACCGATCGAGGAGAAGCGATACTCCAACCCATGGGTTATCCCCGAAACAACGCAGAATAATCAACAGAGGACATCACGGACGATAGGGATCGTGAAAGATAGTAGCCCGACTAAGCTTCACACCATCGCAATACAAGTGTACTGGCTCACGGAGATGCACTTCGAGAGTCCTGCTCGGAGCACACGAGAACCCGTTCCGATCAAGTACGCTGACGCCGTTGCGGACTACGTTCGGGAGGGCTTGTCGCGCCCGGCGAAGTAATCCATGGCCCAGCGTATCTATGATTCTTGATCTCAATTTCAGTTGCTAGTAGATTGGAAACTTAATTCAATCAGGCACAGCGTCGCCTTCACGAGTTTCTGTACGTCACTTAATCAGTTATACGAAGACTGATAAATTCTCATCGGCCGTGGCGGGTGTGAGCTCCTACGAGCGCGCCGCTACAGCCAATTCATCGGGAGAGATTAGTCGAGACTGCCCGACTTCGGATATCCAAATAAAATAGCCGACGTGGAAGCACTCGATCGTCAGACCGAGTGTGTACACATCGTGTTACTCGTTGCCGAACATCTGGCGCAT
>LKMY01000003.1 GCA_001564205.1 Nanohaloarchaea archaeon PL-Br10_U2g5 | reverse complement strand
CCGGCCCACGGATCGCGGGCGGGAGAGAGGTAGAAGCCGCGATCGCGGAGGTTCGCGTAGACGAGGTATCGCACCGCGAAGCGGTCGGCCGCCGCCGCGCTCGCGACGAAGAATCGCTCGAAGCCGACCTCGTCGGCGGTATCGTGGCCGTCCGCGCCGCCGGACCCGCTCGCCCCCCCGACCGCGCCGCCGGCGTCGCTCTCGTCTCCGAGGACGACCCCCGAGAGGTCGCCCCGGAAGAGGAGGTGGGCCGCCTCGACGCGGGAAAGCTCGATCTCGTTACCCTTGAGGGGCCGGCCGTAGCCGCGGGAGTCGTAGAATCGCTGGCGGGCGTCGCCGGCGACGCGGACCGCGTCACCGCGCAGGTGCCCTGTCGGGTTCATACCTATCGGAGCGCCCGGACGAGGTAAGGGGGTTGCGGTCGTCGGTCGGTCCGGCGCTCCCGTCGACCGAGTAAAGGTAAAGAGTCACCGGCCGAAACGGAACCCATGAACGAGACTGCCGGCCTTCGGCTCACGGTGCGTGCCGCCGAGAAGCGGGACGCGGGCCGGGGCATCGCCAGGCTCCCCGAATCCTCCCGCAAGCGACTCGGCCTCCTCAGCGGCGACACCGTCGAGATCCGCGGCGAACGCACCGCCGTCGCGAAAGTGTGGCCGGGCGGCGCCGACGCCCGCGACGGCTCCGTCCTCATCGACGCCGACACCCGCGCGAACGCCGGCGTGAAAGTCGGCGACACCGTCACCGTCGGGGCCGTCGACGTCGAGGACGCCGACCGGATCGTCCTCGCCGCACCGGCCCGCCTCGCCGATGTCGACGTGAGCAGAGAGGTCGTTGAGCGCGCGCTCGCCCGCGACCTCCGTGATCGCCCGGTCACCGAGGGTGAGGCCGTCCACGTCGAGCGGCTCGGCGGGCTCCGGTTCGTCGTCGCCGAGACGACTCCCGAGGGGACGGTCCGCGTCACGAGTCGGACGGACGTCTCGGTCGTGTACGAAGGGGCAGACGACGGAAAAACATCGGCTGCTACCGGCCGACAGAGCGAGGCGTCCGGTACCCGCGGTCGCCGAGCGCGACCGACGGACGCTCCCGGGTCAAGCGACCGAAGCGATCCCCCCGGAACGGATGGACGCCCCGCAGGCGGCGGCACCACACCGCCCGAAGAACACACCGCGGGCGCGACGTACGAAGACATCGGCGGTCTCGACGAGGAGCTCGAGCTGGTCCGTGAGACGATCGAGCTTCCGCTCTCCGAGCCGGGCGTCTTCACCCGGTTGGGGATCGACCCGCCGAAGGGGGTCCTGCTCCACGGTCCGCCGGGAACGGGGAAGACCCTCATCGCCCGCGCCGTCGCTAACGAGGTGGACGCGACGTTCATCACGGTCGATGGCCCCGAGATCATGTCGAAGTACAAAGGCGAGAGTGAAGAGCGGCTCCGGGAGGTGTTCGAACGAGCGAGCGAGGAGGCGCCGGCGATTATCTTCTTCGACGAGCTCGACTCGATCGCGGGAAAACGCGACGACGGCGGCGACGTTGAGAACCGGGTCGTCGGACAGATGCTCTCGCTGATGGACGGGCTCGACGCCAGAGGCGACGTGATCGTCATCGGCGCCACGAATCGGGTGGACAGCCTCGATCCGGCCTTGCGGCGGGGCGGCCGGTTCGACCGCGAGATCGAGATCGGCGTCCCCGGAGAGGTCGGCCGTCGGCAGATCCTCGACGTCCACACGCGGCGGATGCCGCTCGCCGACGACGTCGACCTCGACCGGATCGCGAGCCGGACCCACGGCTTCGTCGGCGCCGACATCGAGGGGTTGACGCAGGAGGCGGCGATGACCGCGCTCCGCCGTGCCCGCGAGACAGACGCCGAGGCGCTCGCCGACGTGACGGTCGGGAAAGCGGACTTCGAGGCGGCTCACGCCGCCGTCGAGCCGAGCGCGATGCGCGAGTACGTTGCCGAGCAGCCGACCACCGACTTCGCCGATGTCGGGGGGCTCCCGGAGGCGAAAGAGAAGCTGGAACGCGCCGTGACATGGCCACTGACCTACGGACCGCTATTCGAGGCAGCCAACGCCGATCCACCGACCGGGATTCTCCTCCACGGCCCGCCCGGAACCGGGAAGACGCTGCTCGCGCGGGCGATCGCCGGTGAGAGCGGCGTCAACTTCATTCAAGTGGCCGGCCCCGAGCTGCTCGATCGATACGTCGGGGAGTCCGAGAAGGCGGTTCGCGACCTCTTCGATCGGGCCCGGCAGGCGGCGCCCGCGATCATCTTCTTCGACGAGATCGACGCCATCGCGGCCGACCGCGACGGAGCCGGTGGCGACGGCTCCGGCGTGGGCGAGCGGGTGGTCTCACAGCTGCTCACGGAGCTGGACCGCGCGAGCGACAACCCGAATCTCGTCGTGCTGGCGGCGACGAACCGCCGTAACGCCCTTGATCCGGCCCTGCTCCGACCGGGACGACTGGAGACGCATATCGAGGTTCCCGAGCCGGACCGGGACGCCCGCCGCAAGATATTCGACGTTCACACCCGCGAGAAGCCACTCGTGGACGGTGTCGACCTCGAGGCGGTCGCCGACGGAACGGAGGGGTACTCCGGCGCGGAGATAGCGTCCGTCTGCCGGGAGGCGGCGCTGCGGGCGATCGAGCGCGTCGCCGACGAACACGGCGAGGCGGCCAACGACCACGCCGACGAGGTCGGGATCACCGACGATGACTTCGCGGCCGCGTTGGAGACGGTACAGCCGGCGAATCTGTAGGAAGGGTATGACTACCGAGCGAGAAGAGCCGGACCGTTTGCGGCCGACCCTCCGAGGCCTGTCCGCAAGCCTCCTCGCCGCCCTCCGTTCGCGGCCGCTCAGCGAGGTCGCGCTCGTTTTCCTCCCGCTTCCGACGCTGCTCGTCGCCGTGAGCGTGTTCCCCGGAGCCGAAACGTGGCGACTCTCGTTGGCCGCAGAGAGCGTCTTCGAGAGTCGGTGGACGCTGTGGACCGCTTTCGCGTCGAGTTTCGTTCACACGACGCCTGACCACCTCCTCGACAACGTCGTCAACTACTGGCTGCTTCTCGCGGTCGCCTATCCGCTGTCGGTCGTCGCCGGCTGGCGGCGACGCCTCCTGTACGTGACGCTGGCGTACCTCGCAATCGTCCCGCTCGTCTCGGCGTCGGCGACCATCGTCGCGCTCGGCGGCCTGACAGACGCACCGACCGCCGGGTTCTCTGACGTGAACAGCGCGTTGCTCGGCTATCTCGTCGTCGTCTGGTTCGCCGCGCTAGCAGCTGAGACCGAACGCACGGACGGTCTTGGGTCGGACTCCGTCTCTCGATCCAAACCCGTCGGTGTGGACGCCCGTTGGTCGATCGTCGTCGTCTTCGCGTCGCTTGCGGCCGCGTACGTCGTGCCGAGCGGCGTCAGCTACTTTCCGCCGCTGCCGGCGATTGGCGCGCTGTTCGCGGTTGCCGCCGCGGTCGCCGCCGGCGGGTTGTACGCGGCCGCCGGCCGTCCCCGAGTCGGTGGGATCGGGCTGACCCCGGCGCGAGAGCTGCTGTACGTCACCGGTGCGAGCGTCATCGCTGCCGGCGTGATCGGATCACTGGTCGTCGTCCCGTTCGGGAGCAACGTGTTCGCGCACCTCGTCGGCTACGTCGTCGGATTTACCGTGCCGTTCGTGTACGTGATCGCCGACAGCTGACTGCATGTCGTAGCGGCCGAGGTCAGCCCGCGACCGCTCTGATCGAGGTCAGCCCCCGACCGCTCTGATCGAGGTCAGCCCGCAACCAGTATCATCGTCGCCACCGGCGCTTGCGGAACGCGTCAGTCGTCGTGGCTATGACCGTGGCCGTGGCCGTCTCCGTCACCCTCGGCGGCAGCCGCTGCGACCGCGCCGGCACCGAACTTGTCGACGGGCGTGACGCTGTAGTCGACGGTGAGGGTGTCTTTCGTCGCACGGATCTTCCCGACGAACGTCGAGATATCCGCTAATCGGCCTTCCAGCACGAACAGCTCCATGCAGTACCGAGAGCCGACGTGGCTGTGGAAGTTGGACGCGACGAGATCCTCGTGCTCGTGGCGGAGCCGCATCATTCGCTCCTCGACGCTCGTCGTCTCGTAATCGAACAGCACTGTCACCACCGCCATTAGGTCCCGGTCCTCCAGCTTCGCGTCCTCGAACTCCCCGAGCAGGTTTCGGGAGGCTTCTCGGACGACCTCGCTGCGCCCGGTGTAGCCGTGCTCGTCTGCGAATCCGTCGATTCGATTCAGTAACTCCTCCGGCATCGAGACGCTTACGACTGTCATATAATAACCAATGGCTCGAATATTGTTAATCTTTGAGGTTCCGGTCGGTGTTCGCCGGCGGCTCCGCGTCGTCCGTCGGGCCGCCTTCGATCAGCGCACTGAGCCATCCGTAATGCTCGCGGAGGGCGCGCTCGCCGGCGTTCGTAAGCGTGTACACGTCGGCGATTCCCACTGTGCGTCGCTCGAGGAACCCGGCCTCGACCAACGAGTTGAGGGTCGCGTAGAACGAACCGGGGTCGATCCGCTCATCGTAATGCGATTCGATCCGGTTTTTCAGGGGCTGTGCTCGGAGCTCGCCGGCGTCGTAGAGGATGGCACACAGATCGCGTCGTCGACCGCTGTGGAGCCACTTCGTCATAGGTGACGTTTCGGACGGTGCGTCACGACGGTTTCGATCGACCGCTACGGCAGCATCGAGATCCCGGTCAGGACGCGTCTAGCAGCTCGTCGAGCTGACGCACGCGGCGATCACCGAGCACGCACCGCCCCCGGTCCGCGTGGCCGACGCGCTCGACGTGGACGGCGTCGAGACCGGCGTTCCACGCCGCGCCGACGTCGCTCTCGCCGTCGCCGACGTAGTAGCCGCGGTCGGCACAGGGGTCGACGCCGAGCTCCGCCATCGCCAGCTCGATCGGGCCCGGATCCGGCTTCCAGCCGGTTTCGTCGGTACAACAGACGACCGCGTCGAACCGGTCGCGCAAGTCGAGTTCGTCGAGCACCGGGTCGGCGAGGAAGCGCTGGCAGTGCGTGACGAGCCCCGTGCCCCCACCGACTTCATCGATGTGGTCGAGTAGGCGGGCCGCGTCGTCGTGGAGGTACGTCGCTTTGGCGCGGGCGTCCGGGTCCTCGACCGCGTGAAACGCAGGCCAGAAGGCGTCTGGATCCACGCCGAGTTCGCGGAGGCTCTCCGCGCGCGGGCCGCCGAGGCCGTGCCAGAGGACGTACGCCTCTCGGTCCGAGAAGGAGCGGCCGAGGCGGTCGCCAACACGGTCGAACACGCCGCGAGTGTACGACCACTCCGCGTCGACGAGCGTCCCGTCGAGATCGAACAGATGAACGTCGTAGTCGGACGGCCGCATTCACTCGAGATAGGCGCTTGACTGATAAGTCGGTTGCGGAGCGCGCAGCTGTCACGGTCGGACAGATCACTCCCGCACGTGGACAGACGATCCGAAGTATTTGTGCAGTGTCTCGTCGGTCGAGTCGGCGTTGAACCGCCCGAGGTCGTCGTTGATCGCTCGTTTGAGCGCTTCCAGATACGCCTTATCCGTGCGAAGCTCTCTGAACGAGGCGTCGACAACTTCAACCCCGAGCCGGTCGGTAGCGAGCCGCCGAAAGGCCGATACGTCGCCTATCTCCCCGCGCCAGAGCCGGTCGCGGAAGAACAGCCACCCGTCCGCACCGGGCTCGTTCGCGGGGAGCTCCATCGTCGTTTCGAACCGGTCGGGGTCGACGTCGACGTCTGTCGGATCGAGTCGGAACGTGACCCCGAACACGTATGCGGCGTCCATCGCCCGCACGATGGACCGGTTGAGCATAAAAGTACATACCCGTTGGTCGTGTCGGGTGAGATGTATGTTGCATCGGCTTCAGAATCTCGTGGGGCGCGCGTACCGGCGCCATCTTCGCCGCGAGATCGAGGACGTGCCGGCCCACGTCGCCGTCATTCAGGACGGAAACCGTCGATACGCCCGGAAGCGGGGCGACGACGCTCCCGAGGGTCACCGCGCCGGCGCCGACACCACCGAGCGCGTGCTCGACTGGTGTGCGGACCTCGGTGTCGCGGAGCTGACGCTCTACGCCTTCTCGACGGAGAACTTCTCGCGGCCCGACGAGGAGTTGGAGCCGCTGTTCGACCTGCTAGAGCGCAAGCTTCGCGACTTCGCCGACGCCGACCGCGTCCACGATCAAGGCGTCCGTGTTCGAGCGATCGGCGACGTGAACCGACTCCCCGATCGCGTCCGTGACGCCGTCGACTACGCGGAGCGCCGAACCGCCGAGAACGATCGATTCATTCTCAACGTCGCGCTCGCGTACGGTGGTCGCACGGAGCTGCTCGACGCCGCGCGGGGGATCGCGAGCGACGTTGCGATGGGCCAACTTGACCCCGACGACGTTGGCGTCGAGACCGTCGAGGACCGGCTGTACGATCGGCCGCTCCGCGACGTCGACCTCATCGTTCGGACCGGCGGCGACGAGCGGACCTCGAACTTCCTCCCGTGGCATGCGAATGGGAACGAAGCCGCCGTCTACTTCTGTGCGCCCTACTGGCCGGAGTTCTCTGAGGCCGAGTTTCTGCGGGCCATCCGCACGTATCAGGCGCGTGAGGAGTCGTGGCAGCGCGCCCGTGCGGAGCGGGCGGCCGCGCTCGTTCGTGCGGTCGCCGAGGTCGAACTCGACGAGGCGCGCCGAGTCGCCACCCGACTTCGTCACCAGCTTTCCGGCGCCGACCGCGACGCTCTCAACGAGGCGCTATCGGGCGACGACAGGGAGTTGGACGCCGCGGGAGAGCGGGTCGACTGAGCGCCGATCCGGCGTATCAGCGGAACGCCCTGTCCCGTCTTCACGCGGACGGTGCGATCCCGCCCTCGTTGCGGGTAAGCAGGTACAGCGCGAACGACGACAGCCAGTGTGATCCGACGTAGTCGTCGGTGAAGGCGTGGCTGGACGCCGCCGTGACGTGTCGTTGGGCTGCGGTGGACAGCGGGTCGGCGAGCCGCTCGACGGCGGGCGTCTCCGCCCCGTCCAGCGCGTCCGCGATCCCCGCCAGACACCACGCCCGCGAGAGGTCGAGGCCGACGAAGTGCATCGTCATCCCGTCGCCGGCGTCCGGGTCGGCGGCGACCGGCTCTAGCAGGGCGTCGTGCGGCGGCGTCGAAAGGTCAGGGAGGAAGTCATCGAGCCACCGAGCGAACTCGTCAGGGGCGAGGACGCGACGCACGAGGTCCGCCTCCGTCAGCGTCGGCGAGACGAAGTCCCATCCGATCGGTTCGGCTCCCGTGACGGCGGCGGTGTCGTCAGCGTATAGCCGGCGGGCGGCCGCCTCGGTCTCCGCCGCGAGGTCGTCGTCCCCGACCGTTCTGGCGTAGTCGAGCACGCCCGCGAGCGCGAACGCGGTGTTGCCGTGCGTACCGACACGCTGCGGGCGGTCGACGACGAGCAGAGCGTCTCGAGTCGTGTCGCGGATCCACGTTTCCAGCGGTCGGAGCGTCTCCCGCCAGGCGTCGGCTCTCGGATCGGTCCACAGGTGAAGCTCGGCGGCGAGCCGGAGCAGCCACGACCACCCGTACGGCTCCTCGAAGGACGGATTCGCCTCTAAATACGCGACCTCCTCGCTGACGGCCGCGTCGGTCAGCCGCCGCTCGACGCTCTCGACGATCGCCGCCCCGTCCGGGTGATCCGGGAACAGCCGGAGACCGCGGACGAGTGCCCAGTGGCCGTGGACCGCCGAGTGCCAGTCGAAACAGCCGTGGAACACCGGGTGTTGTACGGACGGTCGGGGCGGTCCCTCCGGGGAGTCCACGGAACCGACGTAGTGAGGATACTCCGTCTCGACGCCCTCGAGCGGATGCGCGGTGAGGGTTTCGGCGGCACCGGCGGGAAGCGAATCGCGTCGGCCGTTTAACAGTACGTCCGGAGAGATCTCTGCGAGCGGATTCATATCCACGACTCGTCGGCATCGGTGTTGAATCGGTCGATGGTGTGTGACTGACTCGCAAAAACGGTTCGAGAACGGTCGGCTATGCCGGATTCTTCCGCGTGAGGTCGCTTCCGCAGATGGGGCACCGCTCTTTGTTCTCGTCGAAGGTCCGGTTACAGCCGACACACTGGAATCGCCACTCTCGCTCCTCTGTGATTCCGTCGCGCGCGATGGGTTTGACGACGATGTCGAGGCGCTCGGCGACGTTCTGCATCGCGTAGTCGTCGGTGACGAGCGTCGCACTTAGCTCCAGCGCGGTCGCGATCAGGCGGGTGTCGGTGTCGGAGAGCTCCGCGTCGTCGCCGGATCCCCGCGCGGCGCGCCGCACGTTGTCGATCACCTCCGGGGCCGGAACGTGAATCGTCATCCCGGATCCCTCCATCGCGTCGAAACGGAGCGCTCCCTGTCCGGTGAGTTCCTCATGCACTTCGGGCACGGAGACGACGTCGTCGTCGGTGGTGTACTCGTGGATAAACGCCGAGGTGTCGAGGATTTCCATTAGCGGGCGACGACGATGTAGTCTTTCACCGCCTGCACGTTCCCGACCGGTACTTTGAGCCGTCCCGTCTCATCGACGTCGAAGCCCGATCGTCCCGGGCTGAGATGTTCGTGTGGACTGACGAGTAGGTCGTTTAGCTCACCCGATTTGAGGTCCATCGTGATGTTGTACAGATCTCCGAGCTCCGTTCCGTCCGCGCTCATCACCGCCTTCCCGGAGAGGTTCTCCGCGAGGATGTCTACCATGTGCGCAACGTCCCGGGCAACGGTCTTAAACGCCACGGGGACGTCCGACGGCTGACCGACGATTGAGTGATCCATCGTGGTTAGCGATCGCCGACTTCTCTCCACCGCAAACCGAGGTCGAACGGCCGGTTTCGTCCGGACGTGTTTTGAAAGGCTTAACTGACGGCCGGGCAGAATTAGATGTAACAACCTTTTCGGGGCGATCACTTATGACCGACCACACAAACGCGGACACCCTTCGGACGCCGATCGTCGCCGTGCTGGGGCACGTCGATCACGGGAAGACCAGCTTGCTCGACACGATCCGTGGCTCCGCCGTCAGCGAGGGCGAGGCCGGCGCGATCACCCAACACATCGGGGCAACGGACATCCCGCTCGACACCATCTCCGGGATGGCCGGCGAACTCATCGATCCGAGCGATTTCGACCTCCCCGGGCTGCTGTTCATCGACACGCCCGGGCACCACTCCTTCTCGACGCTGCGGGCTCGCGGAGGTGCACTCGCCGACATCGCCGTGCTCGTCGTCGACGTGAACGACGGGTTCCAGCCGCAGACCGAGGAAGCGATCGACATTCTCCGGCGCACCGGTACGCCGTTCGTCGTCGCCGCCAACAAGGTGGACACGACGCCGGGATGGAACCCGCAAGAGGACCAGCCGATCCAACGGAGCCTCGAGGCGCAGTCGGAGCGCGCCGAGTCGATGCTCAACGAGAAGCTCTACGAGCTCATCGGGCAGCTCTCCGACGCCGGCTTCTCAGCGGACATGTACTGGCGCGTCCAAGACTTTCAGAAGAACATCGGCGTCGTTCCCCTGTCCGCGCTCACCGGCGAGGGCATTCCCGACCTGCTCACCGTCCTGATGGGCCTCTCGCAGCGGTTCATGAAAGAGGAGATGGCGATCGACGTCCAGGGCCCCGGCGAGGGGACCGTCTTGGAGGTGAAAGACGAACGGGGCTTCGGCGCGACGATCGATACGGTCGTCTACGACGGCGTGGTGCGCAACGGCGATCAGATCGTCGTCGGCGGAACGAACGAGCCGATCGTCACGGAGATCCGCGCGCTGCTCCAGCCGCGACCCTTAGCTGAGATCCGCACCGAAAAACAGTTCGAGAAGGTCGCGGAGGTCGGCGCCGCCGCCGGCGTGAAGATCGCCGCACCCGACCTCGATGAGGCGATGGCCGGCGCACCGGTTCGGGTCGTCCGCGACCGCCCCCTGGAAGAGGTGATAGAGGAGGTGCAAGCCGAGCTCGCTGAGATCGAAGTCGACACCGCCGAGGACGGCGTCGTCGTCAAAGCGGACACGCTCGGCTCGCTGGAGGCGATGGCGAACGCCCTCCGCGAGGCGGAAGTGCCCATCCTGCGCGCGGAGGTCGGCGACATCGCGCCGCGTGACATCGCCGTCGCGGAGACCGCGAACCAGGACGAACATAAGGCGATCTTAGGGTTCAACGTGGATCTCTTGGCGAACGCGGAGACGGAACTGGAGAGCGCGGACGTCAAGCTATTCACCAACGACGTCATCTACCAGCTGATCGAAGACTACGAGACGTACGTCGAAGAGAAGCAGCGTGCCCAACAGGAGACCGTGCTCGATAAGGTCGTGCGCCCGTCTCGGTTCCGAATCCTCCCCGATCACACGTTCCGGCAGAACGACCCGGCGGTCGTCGGCGTCGAAGTCATCTCCGGGACGATCCAGAACAACCGCAACGTTGGGCTCTTCGAGGGCAACGAGTTCGAGCGCGTCGGCGGGCTCTCCGGAATTCAAAAGCAGGGCGAGGACGTCGACGAGGCGCGTTCCGGCGAGCGCGTGAGCATCGCCATCGACGGGCCGACGGTCGGCCGTGACATCGAGGAGGGCGACACGCTCTGGACGGAGGTGCCAGAAAAGCACGCGAAGATCCTCGAACAGGAGCTCAAAGAGGAGATCACGGCCGACGAGCGCGAGACGCTCTCGGCGTACCTCGACGCCAAGCGAAAACGCGACCCCTTCTGGGGCAAATGACGCTCGGCTGAACCCGCGGCGATCCGAGGCCTGCGGCAGCCGACGCCCGCTGCGGCATCACCGCGGGAGCGTCCAATCCACTGCGACCCCCCGGCCGGAGAATCGGGGCGTGGAGATGACCTCGAACGTCCGATTTGCGGCGGCCTCCGTGGTCGGTGCCGCGGCCATGATTCTCGCGACGTCCGCTCGCGAGATGGTCCCCCATAGTTTTGCGCCGGGCGCTGCCGTCGTGATAAGATCGGTCCGACGACCGTTCGTCAGGACGCCGGGACGGAAGATCGTGTGGCGGATCGTCGCGTCTCGGATCGCGACCTCCGCCTCACCTTTCGCCTCCTGTAAGGGTCCGATAAGTCCGTTAAACGCCTTTGCGAGCGGACTCGCCGGCTCTGGACCGACGCCGATCGCCGATTCCATCACGAACGCGTCGACGTCGGCGTCGACCGCCGCCGCGAGCAACGCACGGTTCCCGGCCCCGTCGACGAACGGCGGTCCGTGACGGACCGCCGACGCGGTGCTCCCCACGGCACTGATCACCGCGTCCGCGCCGTCGACGGCGGCGGTCAGGTCGTTCGGATCGAGTAAGTCGTCCACCGCGACCTCGTCTGCGCCGGCCGCCCGCAGGTCCGGCGCAGCGTCGACCGATCTGGTGAGCGCACGAACCGTGTCTACCCGGGAGCCGATCAGTCGAAGGATCGCTCGTCCCGTCCCGCCGCTGGCACCGGCGACGAGAACGGTGTCGATGTCGTGTACGTCCATATCGATACTTCGCGATTAAGGGCAAAGAGCGGCCGGGTTGGATCGGCTCAGACGAGTTGGATGCTACCTGCGAGCCAGCGGCCGCGCGAGGCGAGCGCCTCGTCTGTTCTATTCGTCTGTTCTACTCGTCAGTCGTCGTTACTGCCTGCTTGATATCTTGGAGTTTGAAGTACGACGCGAGGGCGAGTATCGTAGCTGGCCAGAGGCCGACGAACTGGCCGCGCTGTTTGTCGCCGCGCACGTAGTAGAAGTACAGGGCGAGCGCGACTGATCCGACCGCCGCCAGCACGGCGGGGCTGAGACCGTCAGCGCCGATCTCTTCTACGGTGTCGTTAACGACCTCCCCAGTTGTTTCACTCATATTACACTATACTCCTACACACGTATATCACTTCGCCTGCGATAAGCCGAGTCAACCTGAAGTTCCACGCGATGGCCAAGTGGGCGAGTGCAATCCCCTGTTTCGGTGTGGAGAATCTCGATCCAGGCGCGACGGTGATTATCGCCGGCATCGTGCCATCCTTCGCAATTTAAATGGCGAGCGTCTCCCCGCGAAAATAACTAGACGTAGCCTTCCTCGACGAGGAGTTCGCCGTTCAGAAGCGAAGCGCCAGCCGCACCGCGGATCGTGTTGTGCGCGAGGCAGTTGTACTTCACGCCGGCGTTGGTCTCTTGTAACCCCCCCGCGACGATCCCCATTCCGTTCGCGTACGTGCGGTCGAGCCGTGGCTGCGGACGCTCGGGTTCGTCGTCGCCGTATACCTTGATCAGCGGTTCGGGAGAGCTCGGTAAGTCGGCGCTCTCGAACGAGCGCATCTCTTCGCGGAGGTCCTCGAGTGACGGGTTCTCGGCGAGTTCTGCGAAGACGTTCTCGAGGTGACCGTCGAGCGTGGGGATCCGGTTACACGAGGCGGCGACGTCGGCGCCGTGAAGGCGGACCTCCGCACCGTCGAACTCACCGAGCAGCTTCCGGGACTCCGTCTCCATCTTCTCCTCTTCGCCGCCGATATGCGGGATGGCGTTGTCGATGATCTCCATCGACGTGACTCCGGAGTAGCCCGCACCGGAGACCGCTTGCAGGGTGGTGACGTGGACGCGTTCGAGCCCGAACTCATCGAGCGCCGCGAGAGTCGGGACCATCGTGATCGTCGAGCAGTTCGGATTCTTTACGAGGGCGCCGTCCCAGCCGCGCTCGTCGCGTTGGACCTCGATAAGACCGAGGTGATCGGGGTTAATTTCAGGGATCGTCAGGGGAACATCCGTTCCCATGCGGTCGTTCGAGGAATTCGAAGAGACGACGTACCCCTCTTTTAAGAAGTCGGGCTCGACGTCCGCAGCGACTCCGGACGGAAGCGACGAAAAGAGGAGGTCGACATCGGCCTCGGCGATTCCCGCGGGCGACGTTTCGGTGACTTCCATCTCGGCAACGTCGTCCGGAATCGGGGTGTTCACGCGCCACTTTGCGGCCTCCCGATACGTCTTCCCCGCGCTGTCCGAACTCGCGGTGACGGCGGCGAGGTCGAACGTCGGGTGATCGTCGAGCAACTGGATGAACCGCTGGCCCACGGCGCCCGTGGCGCCGAGGATACCGACTCGTACAGACATTGCGCGTGAGTCAGTCACAGGGACGTAAGTGCGTTCGGATACGCGCCCGACCTGGCGGCGGGAATCAGAGAAATCCGATCCAGCGTCCTGCGACGCCAGCGTAATACGGGCTGCCGTGATGAACGATCAACAACCGCCGGAGGCGTTGCCGATCACAGTGACAGTTCCGGGCGACACATGATGATTCAGCAGTTCTCTTCCGCACGGGCATCATTTTATATACTATTAGTAAAAATTTCGACATCAGATAGTATGACTGTGACCGAGTTCGGAGCGATCTCAGTCGCCCCACCGTTGCTCGCGATCGTCCTGGCGATACTCACCCGCAAGGCGGTATTGTCGCTGTTCCTCGGGATCTGGTCAGGGGCAGTGATCTACACCGGCGGGCTCGGGATCGTCCAGACGTTTGAGTGGATCGTCGCCGCGGTCGCTGACGAGTTCCACGCGACGATCATCGTATTTACCCTGCTTCTCGGCTCCGGCGTCGCTATGGTGTGGAACCTCGGCGGGACGGCCGCAGTCCGCGACTGGGCGCTCAAGCGACTGGATAGCCAGCGTAAGGCCGGCCTCGCCGCGTGGGGGCTCGGGATCGTGCTTTTTTTCGACGACTACGCGAACACCGCCATCGTCGGCTCCGCGATGAAAGACGTCTCGGACCAGCTCCGGATCTCCCGTGAGAAGCTCTCGTACATCGTCGACTCCACCGCGGCGCCGGTGGCGACGCTCGGTATCTCCTCGTGGGTCGCCTTTCAGCTGTCGTTGATCGCCGACGGCTACGAGTCGGCCGGCGTCGACGCCGCGAACCGTCCGGGGACATTCGAGGTGTTCCTCGCGTCGATTCCGTTCAACATGTACGCGATCCTCGCGATCGTCATGGTGGTCGTGATCGTGGGTTCGGGGCGCGACTACGGTGAGATGCTGAGCGCTGAGCACCGCTCGTGGACCACCGGGAAAGTCACGCGTGACGAGGCGGTCCCGATGCAGGACGTTGCCGGCGAGCTGGGCGAGCCACCGGCGTCGACCCCGCGGCTCGCGTCGTTCTTCATTCCCGTCGCGGTGTTGATCGTCGTCACGCTCACGACCGCCCTGTGGTCTGGCGGGTTTTCGGTCGGCGGATTCGCCGCCGACATCATCGCCGTCGACCTCGGCGCGGCCGGAGAACGCCTGTGGGACGCCGCACTCGGTGCCGCCTACGAGGTCGCGCTCATGATCGGCTCATTCGCGATGGTCGCGAGCGGGTTCTTACTCGGAAAAGCGTACGGTATCTTCGGTGTCGGCGACGCGACCGAGTACACGATCGACGGCTTCGGGATCATGCTCACTGCGGTCTCCATTCTCGTCCTCGCGTGGGGGATCGGCGAGACGATCGACGCGCTGGGCACCGGTGAGTACGTGGCGTCGATGGCGGTCGGCGCGGTCTCTCCGGCGCTGTTGCCCGCGCTCGTGTTCGTCGTGGCGGGCCTCATCGCCTTCTCGACCGGTACGTCGTGGGGGACGATGGGGATCATCACACCGATCGCGATCCCGATCGCCTGGGAAGTCAGCGGCGGCGGCGCAGCAGGACACACTCTCGTTGCGGCGATGGTCGGCGTCATCTTCTCCGGTGCTATCTTCGGTGACCACAGCTCACCGATATCAGATACGTCGGTGTTATCAGCGACGTTCACCGGGTCCGACCTGATCGACCACGTCCGGACGCAGATCTACTACGCTGTCACCGTCGCTGGTATCGTCATCCTCCTCTTAATTATCTGGGGGTACACGTCACTCACGCCCGTGGTGTTGCTTCCGATCGGCGCGGCGCTTCTTGTCGGACTCGTTTATCTGTTCTCCGAGGTCGACGCGGCCCGCCGCGAGATCGAGCCGGTGTCGGTCAACGAGCCGCAGGCGGACGACGGACGCGCTGTGATCGTCGGTGGGACAGAACAGGACGACTGAGCCCATCGGACGGTCCTTTTAAACGCGTCCGCCGGCTACCCTCGAATGCGCGCCCTCAGTCCCCGCCCGAGTACTCCCCGATGGGAGCGATGACCGCGCGGAGAACCCAGGCGCGTGACATCCGGTCGCGGACGCGACCCACATTCGGTCGCTGAGGCGACCCGCCCGTCGCCGCGCAGGCGATCGCCCGCCACGAGGGTTTCCCGGTTGACGCGGCACGCCGCCGGAGATGAGACCGGTCGTTAGTGTTGCGGGCGTATATTCCAACTCATCGTAGATACGTCTCCAGCGCATCAACGACCTCGTTAACGAATTCGTCCGTGATCCACCCCTGCCACGCGGTCAGATCCTCAACACGAGGCGAATGAACTGCCCACGGAGAGACAAACGACTGTCGTGGTACTCCACCGACTGTTCACACACCAGGCTTCAGCGGGATCGAGTCATCGTACTCTTTCGTAGAGATAGCGACTGCGACGAACTGCTCGTCACCGAATGGATGCAAGTCGTTGTTAACGATCAGCCACGGTCGTTGGCTGTCTTCGCCCAACTTGAACGGATCGACGCTCCGAACCACATCACCACATTCCGGTTGCATCTATTCGTCTCGCTCGCTGGGATGGGGTTCCTTGGGGGCAACTGCGTCCCATTCGTCCGGATCGATACCCGCGTCTTCCTCATTCAGTCGCCCCGTGATAGCATGGAGTTCGTACGCGTCTCGCACTCGATCTAAATGTTCCGTTATTGCCCAGTACTCATTTTTATGTCGGACGAGACCACGCTGCTTGAGTCGAGAGAGAGCAGTCCCGACCGTGTTTGGATCCTCATTGATTCCCGTAGCGATCTCAGAGCGGGTGAACGCTTTATTTCGATTCGTGTACAGATAGGCAAGCACCTGCTCGGGAACGCTCGGACCGTTCGGAAGATCACCGGTTTCGAACTCTTCGATGCGAACGGGCATGTCGAGTACTTAGCGTGCTGACGTAATCAATGTACTGTTGTGCTGACTCCTTGCTTTAGTTATGCAGCTATCACTCCAACCGAGCCTACTAGTAGATTCTCGCCCGGTAGTGTTGCGGGCGCACAGTTCCATATCGTAGAGCGATGCGTCGCAGCGACGTCTGAATGATTCTGACACGCGAAGAGATTTGAACCACCGAACGACGATTCGGCTCGCTTCGCTCGCCGACTGCGCCGTTCGTGCCCGCGCCTCGCGATGCTCGGCGCGGATGCCGGCCTCTGTCGATCGAAGCTGTTGAGAGAAGATGGGTTGGGGCAGATTTGAACTGCCGGCCTCCTCCATGTCAAGGAGGTGTCATAACCGGACTAGACTACCAACCCGCAGGGGCTTTCTGACGCATTTTGTCGTATCCGGGGGACGTAATTGAACCTTTCGTTTTGGGCGGCGGAACCGGACGACGGTTCGCCGATCGCGCGACTGTCGAACGGGTTACCGAGCCGCCCGAAACCGACGTCATACGCCGAACTGTCGTCTCCTTTCGACCGGTTTTACTGGATCGAGAAGAGTCGGTTCGTATGGTCGATCTCGCCGCCCGTACCAGCAGGTTAGACGAGTACCTTGACGCTCGCGGGCTCGAAGCAGTGTGGTTTGCCCGTCCAAACGGGTTCGCGTGGCTCACCGGCGGCGACAACGTCGTCGACGGCGACGCCGCACTCGGAGTCGCCGCCGCCGGCTACGACGGTGACCTCCGCGTGATCACAGACAGTATCGAGACCGATCGGCTTTCCGACGAAGAGTTGCCGGAGGCGTTCGCCGTCGAGTCGTTCCCGTGGTACGCCGACTCGTTGGCCGAAGCAGTCGCTGAACGGTCGCCGACACCCGCCGCAGCCGATTTCGACGCCCCGGGCTTCGAACGCGTCGACGGGAGCCAACTCCGCCAGCCGCTCACCGACGACGACATCGAACGCTACCGCGAACTCGGCCGCGAGGTCGCCGCCGCAGTCGAGACCGTCTGCCGCAACCTCGAACCAGACGATCCGGAGTACGAGGTCGCCGCCGGTATCGACATCTCGCTCGCCTCCCGCGATGTCGACACCCCCGTGGTGCTCGTCGGCGGCGCGGAGCGCGCACAGTCGTACCGCCACTTCACCCCGACTGACTCGTCTCTCGGCGACTACGCGCTCGTCTCCGTCACTGCTGAGCGCGCCGGTCTGTACGCCTCGATGACGCGAACGGTCGCGTTCGACGCACCAGATTGGCTCGAAGAGCGACACCGTGCTACGGCCCGCGTGGAGGCGACCGCGCTCGCGGCGACTGAGGCCGCCACAGCGGGGGAACTCGAAGGGAATGACACCACGCGCCCGAACACCGCCGGCGCCGTCTTCGACGCGATCCGCGAGGCGTACGAGGCAGTCGGGTTCGCCGATGAGTGGAAACGGCATCATCAAGGCGGTGCGGCGGGGTTCGCAGGCCGCGAATGGATCGCTACTCCGGACAGTGAGGATCCGGTCCTCCAGCCCATGGGGTACGCGTGGAACCCAACTGTTCAGGGGACAAAAAGCGAGGACACCCACCTCGTCGCGCCGGACCGAACTGAGACGCTAACGAAGACGGGACAGTGGCCGACCCACGAGGTCGAACCCGTCGATATCGACGGACTCTCAACGGAACCGAGAGCGCTGGCGGCGCCGGTGATCCGATAGATCGTCAGCGGAAAAGCAGGCGAATCCGCCCAATCAGTAGACGTACTCGTTCTCGTCGATACCGACGTAGTCCTTCTTGACTCGGCGCTTGTTCCACTTGTAGCCGAGCAGCAGTTTCGCGGACTCCCAACCGGAGCGGTACGGCTGCGAGAGCAGGCTGTCACCTGCGTCCGCCGCGAGCATCGCGTCGGCCGCGCCGATGATCCGGTTCCAGTCGTCCGGGTCGTAGTCGGCGACCATGTCGGCCATCGTCACGTTGCGGACGATCTCGTCGCCGATCGCCTCTTTCCAGCGTCTGTTGTAGGACCCAAGATCGCCTGCCGCTGCGAGTTCGCCAGCGATCGCACCGGTTCGTACCGCGACGTGATCGCCACCCTCGTGGAAGGCGGATGTCGTTCCCATGGCCCCTCCGACGACGGCGATCCCCGCGTCGGTGGGAGAGTCGATCGGCCGCGTCGAGGAGATCGGATACGTCTCCGTTCCCTTGCGCTTGCCGGCCTCCTCGACGAGCGGGAACGCCTCGTCGATGTCGTACTCGTCGCCGTACTGCCACTCCAAGAGCCGGCGGATATACTCGCCACCCTGCGGGATCGACTCGTCATCATCGTCGAGCAGCGCGTATGCATGCTTGTCGAAGTCGTCGATGTCGAGCCCGATAGGCATCGTCAACCCGATCCGGCAGACCCGGTCGTCGTTCGGGAAGACCCACGGGTAGGCGGTCTCTCCGGGCATCACGCCCCACCAGAACACCAGGGCGTCGTTCACTTCCTCGTAGACTGCCTCGGGGACGCGACGGTACTCCTGATAGGCGATGTGGTTCGCGGTCCGCGAGGCGAGACGGTCCGACGCGGCCGCGTCCGCGGGGAGGTACTCGTCGAGCACGCGGTTCGTGACGGTCCGCTGTGGGCCGTCCGCGAGAACGACGAAATCGGCGCCGATCGACTCGCCGGAGGCGAGTTTAATCGTGTGCCGGGGCTCGTCGGCATCGGGGGCGACCGAAGGGTCGGTATCGACGCCGCGGACGGAATCGCCGACGCGGTACTCTGCACCAGCGACCTCTGCGCGCTCGCGGAGCCAGTCGTCGAAGCGGGCCCGCTGAAAGGTGTAGCCGAAGCTGTCGTATGAGGAATCGATCCCGGTCGACGTGAGCGTCGCCGCCTCGTCTGGACCGCGGAACTCCGCACGATTCAACTCCCGCTGGACGACGCCGTCGTCGAACTCGTCGGGGTGGATCCCCATAATGTCGACCCAGTAATCCAAAATACCGGCGGCGTCCGTCGAGTCGGGTCCGAGCCCCTCTCGATCGGCGCGGGGGACGCCCTTTTCGAGGACGAGCGCGTCGGCGCCGTCGGTCGCGGCCGCGTGCGCTGCGGCGGCCCCGGCCGGTCCACCGCCCACGATCGCGACGTCTACGCGTTCCATATCTCGTGAGGTGACCGTTCGGGTATTAAATTCACGGTCCCCGTCTTGGATGACCGCATCGTTTTCGTCCGGAACAGCCGATCATTCACGGATGTTTATGAACGGTTACAGCGCCGAAGAGACACGTTTTAGCCGATACGACGAGTCCATTCGATACCAATGGTACGTGAGACATGGGCGACGCGAGCGGGGTTCATCCTCGCTGCGGTCGGGAGCGCCGTCGGACTCGGGAACATCTGGCGGTTCCCGTTTATTACGGGACAAGAGGGGGGCGCGGCGTTCCTCCTGGTTTACCTCGGCTTCGTCGCGCTGATCGGTTTCCCGGCGATTCTCGTCGAGTTCGTTATCGGTCGGTACACGAAACTGAACCCCGTCGGTGCGATACGGGAGTTAGGAAGCGGAGCGTGGAAGTACGTCGGGTGGCTGTTCGTCGTCACCGGCTTCGTCATCCTCTCGTACTACAGCGTCGTCGCCGGCTGGTTCCTTCGGTACACCCTGATCGGAATCACGGACGGGTACGCGCTCGCCGGACCCGGCGAAGCAGAGGCGCTGTTCGGCGGTGTTGCGACCGGGCTCGACTCGCTGCTCTTTCACGCCGTCTTCATGGCGCTAGTCATCGGGATCATCGCGGCGGGTGTGAGACAAGGTATCGAGGTCGGCGTGAAGCTGATGGTGCCGGCGATCATCGCGCTGCTGCTCGGACTAGCCGCGTACGGCTCCACGCTCGACGCCTCGTCGGCCGCGTACGGCTACTACCTCTCGCCCGACTTCGGCGTCATCGCGGCGAACTGGCAGAGCATCCTGCCGGCCGCCGCCGGACAGGCGTTCTTCACCCTCTCGCTCGGGATGGGCGTGATGATCACGTACGCCTCCTACCTCGGCGAGGACCGAAACCTCGCGTCCGACGCTGGCGTGATTGTCACCTTGGACACGCTCATCGCCGTGATCGTCGGATTCGTCGTCTTCCCGTTCCTCTTTGCGGCCGGGCTCGATCCGGGGGCGGGCGGCGCGGGCGAAATCTTCGTGAGCCTCACGTCGGCGTTCGCCGAGATCTCCGGCGGTCGGATCCTCGGGATCGTGTTCTTCGGGATGGTCGGTATCGCCGCGCTCTCGTCGGCGATCAGCATTCTCGAAGTGCTCGTCTCCTACCTGATCGACGAGCTAGACGTCGCTCGCGTCCCCGCAGCGGCGGCAGTCGGCGTCGCGATCTTTCTGCTCGGCGTCCCCGTCACGGTCGATCTGATCTTCCTCGACCTGTTCGACAAGCTGGCCGACGGCGTGTTGCTCGTGTTGGGATCGCTGCTGCTCGCGCTGTTCGTCGGCTGGGTGGTTCCCGACGTCGCACGCGAGGAGCTCTCGAAGGGGATCAGTGGTCTCGGCGGCCTCGGCGACGCGTGGATCTGGGTCGTTCGGATCCCTATCGTTATCGTCGTTCTCGTCTCTCTGTACCTCGGCGTCGTCGACTACGCCGGGTTCCTCACAGGCGACTTCGCCGACTGGCTGGCGGCGCGGTAGCCCGCTCGTCGTTTTTATCTACCGCCCTTTTCATCCACCGCCGTTTTCGTCACACTCCGCAGTCTACTTCGGAGCCGTCATCGACGCAGAACCGTGGAGTAATCCGCGATGAGCCCGTCGACGCCGACGGCAGACAGTCGAGCGGCCTGATACCACGTCTTGACGGTCCAGACGTTCACGAACCGATCGCTCTCGTGTGCGGCCGCGATGAGGTCGATGTCGGCGAATCGCGATTCGTCGAAAAAGGGCGTCCCGCGTATCATTTCGATCCGGGGATGGACCGCCGCTGCGTCGTACCGCTCGGCGAGTGTGAGCCCGTCACTGATGGAGTCGTCGAAGAGTACGGCGACCGGATGCGTCGTGCGCTCGCGAGCCGTCGCGAGTCCGGCCTCGAAAAACGAGGAGAGAAGGATCTCGTTGTCACAGCCGTCGATAGCCTCGGCGATCCGATCGATGAAGGGACACCAGACCGCCCGACGGTCCGCGAGCGCCGCTTCATCCAGCGCTTCACCGGGGCGGGGATCGGGATATCCCGGATTCTTGAGCTCGATATTTATCCCGATATCTGCGGGGATCGCATCGAGCATTTCTGTGAGCAGCGGCACGCACTCACCACTGTTGAGCACCTCCGCGGTTGTGACCGCCGCGGTGTTCGTCTCCCAAACGGCCCCGGTCGCGTCCGTGAGCGGCCGACCGCCGTCTTCGACGCGCCGACCCGCCAGATCCTCGGGGTGAAACGCCACCACGTCGCCGTCGGCGGTCGGAACGGTATCGATTTCGACGAAGTCGGCTCGGGAACCGGTGGTACGCGCGACTCCGTCGTCGGGGGTGACTGACTGTTCGCTCCGTGTGGCCGCTCTGACCGCAGCGATCGTGTTCTCCGGGTTCTCTCCGACGAACCCTCGATGGGCGATCAGTGTGGGTTCATCATCGACGTCGCTAACCACGGTCAGTACACCACCAGCGAGAGGTAGAGCTGGCCGGATCCGGCGAGAATCATCACCACGCCGGCGAGGCGTTTCAACGTCCCGGCGTGAGCCATCACGCGGTTGGCGTTGCTTATGAGCCCGACGCCCGTTGCGACCGTCGTCGCGGCCATTAACACGGCGACGACGCCCGCATAGACGCCGAGCACGAGCACGGCGACGTCGGTCGGGAGCGAGATGGCACGGGCGACCACCGCGAGGAAAATGGGGGCGACACAGCCGGCGCCAGCGAGCGCGTATCCCGCGCCGAAGAGCCCGAATCCGAACACGCTCGAACGACGCTTCGGAAGGGACACCGACAGCGAGGGCGCCCAATCGAGGACGACGAGCAGTCCAAAAATGATGAGGAGCCCGCCGACGAGCGTCTCAAAGACGGTGATGTTCGACAGCGTCGAGTGACCGATCCGCACGGTCGCTCCCGCCAGCACTGCGAACGTCGCGAGGACGCCGATCCCGGCGGCAATGCCCCTGATACCTGCCCCGGAGACGGAGGCGCTCTCGGCGTCGACCGAGTTCACGTAGAAGCCGACGTATCCCGGCAACAACGGGTACGCGCACGGAGAAAAGAACGTGGCCACGCCTGCAGTGACTGCAAACGGAACGTTCGTCGCGAGTGTCGCGCCCGTCATCAGTCGAGTGCTGTCTCGATGCCCTCGACGAGCGCGTCGGCACCGTGAACACCAGTATCGGACCATCGGACGCGTCCCGCTGCGTCGAGCGCAACAGCAGTGGGATATCCACCAACCCCGAGCTTCGCCGCGAGTTCGGCGGTCACGTCCGCGGCGACCAGCCAGTCGCCGTCGTTCTCGATCCACCAGTCGATCACCTCTTGTTCGGTGACTGAACCGCCTACGTCTTCCGTCGTCACCGACACAAACGTCACCTCGTTGCCGATCCGTTCGTTGGCTTCGGCGAGCGCGGGCATCTGTTCGACACACGGAGCACACCACGTGCCGAAGAAGTCGACGAACGTTGGCTCTCCATCCACCGGGAGCGTCAGCGCTCCGCTCCGACTTCCGGGCGCATCGACCGTGTCGAGCGTCGTCGGCTCGATCGCTTCGTTTTCGTCTCTCCTACCGAGCCCTCCCGGAACGGCCCCCATCGCGACGGCACTGGCTCCCCCAAGTGCACCCACGCTAGCGATGCCGGCGAGGAGATGGCGACGCCTCACGCTGTGACCACCTGTTTGAGATCGGTGACGATCCGCTCGATATCCGTCATCGGACCCCGCGGGTACGCCCTCTCGACGATCCCGTTTTCGTTCGCGAGCAGAATGAGCCCGAAGTGCGGGAACTGATACTCGAGGTTCTCGAAGTCGTCGGCCGGGTGTTTCTCGATCACGAGCCCGAAGTGTTCGTCCATCAGTGCCTGGCCCTCCTCGTACGTCTCCGGGCGGAGGAAGTGCCAGTTGCCCGCATCGAGGTCGATACCCTGCCGGCCGGCGTACTCCCGCAGCACGTCCGCCGTGTCCACCTCCGGATCGAACGTGAACGGGAGGAAGGCGACCTCATCTGCGAATCCGTCTTCGGCGGCGGCCGCTTGTGCGCGACGGAGTCGGAGCATGAGTGCGGGGCAGACGCCGTCTGGACAGTTGGTATAAAAAAGAGTCCACAACACGGCCCGCTCACCTTCGAATTCGCTGATCGAGATGTCCTCTTCAGCAATCGGGTCAGGGACGGTGAAGTCGGGCATCTCGTCGCCATAGGTGGGATGGGAGGACTCGCTCAGGTCCCGCTCCGGTGGCCCGAGCACCGTCCCCTCTGGACCGGACTCGCCGAGGACACCGAGACAGCCGGCGAGCCCGCCGGTTGCTCCGACACCGGTCGCGGCGGCGAGTGAGCGCAAGTAGTTGCGGCGATCCATGAGTATAGCCTGAGTTACGAGTGCATGGGTAAATGAACCCCGCGGCTGCTCTCGCATCGTGGAGCCGGCGCCCACGGAAACGCGATCGTGAGCTCTCCTCGACGGTCGTGGTACCACGACCCTCGCAAGCGTTATCCCCAAAACGCTCGTTTGTCTATTTGTAATGGCAAACGGTAAGGTTGACTTCTTCAACGACACTGGCGGCTACGGTTTCATTTCGACTGACGACGGCGATCTCGACGACGACGAGGACGTGTTCTTCCACATGGAAGATGTGGGCGGTCCGGACCTCGAGGAAGGGCAGGAAGTGGAATTCGACATCGAATCGTCCCCCAAGGGACCCCGCGCAACGAACCTCACGCGTAACTAACTCGGATTTTGGCCGTCGGTCACGCTGACTGACGACCCCTTTCCGCTTTTTCGCATTTATCACGCTCGACGAGCGACGGCCTCTCCGCTCACAGCAACGCGACACACCGCGATCGACCATTTAAATACGAACCCGAATAACGCTCTGACAGTGAGCGATCCGATCCCGACCGGCTGCCGACCGGTCGACGACCTGTTGGGCGGCGGGTTCGAGCGCGGCGTCGTGACGCAGCTGTACGGCCCGCCGGCGGCCGGCAAAACGAACCTCGCGCTCGCCGCGGCGGTCGAGGTCGCGGCCGAGGGCGACCGGGCCCTCTACATCGACACGGAGGGACTCTCCATCGATCGGTTCGAACAGATGGCCGAGGGGCGACTCGACCGCTCCGACACCGATGAAGAAATAAAAGCGATCGCCTCGCGGCTGGTGATCTCCGAAGCGTATGACTTCGACGACCAGCGGGAGGCCGTCCGCGACGCCGAAGAGCTCGCGGACGAGATCGAGTTGATCGTCTTGGACTCCGCAACGGGGTTTTATCGGCTCGAGCGCGCCAGCGACACCGAGGGCGGCGAGTCGCTTCGGAAGGTCGCCAAACAGGTGACACACCTCCTCTCATTGGCTCGCCGACACGACATCGCCGTCGTGATCACAAACCAAGTGTTCACTGATCTCGACAGCGACCGCGACCGGGCGCTCGGCGGGAACACACTCAATCACTGGACTGGAGCGATCGTCCGCGTCGACAGGTTTCGGGGCGGGAACCGCAGAGCGACCCTCGAAAAGCACCGATCGAAGCCCGCCGGCGACACGGCCACGTTCCGGATCGTTGCGGACGGACTTGCAGACGGCACAGACACGTAAGCGTCGCCCGCAACGCGAGGTTTTTACGAGCAACACCCACGTAACTGGTAATGAGTGGCCGGCAAAGCGCGGCGACGGCGATCACGGTCCTCGTCGTCGCCTGTCTTTTTATCGCGCCCATTGCGCCGGTCGTGGCGGTCGGTGGTGTCGATGGCGGCAGTGGCGTCACGAGCAATGGTGGCGCCGATAGCGCCGCTGACGATGTTGCCGTTGGCGGAACCGCCGCAGATGCCGAAAGCGAAAGCAACGACAGCGACACAGTCGGGCCAGAACTCCGGTCGGTGAACGGAACTGTCCAATTGGTCGTTCGCTTTGAGGGTGACACGCAGTTAACCACTGGCAATGTCGGCACGAGCGGCGCCACAGTGGACGGCTCCGAGTCAGGTGACGCGATCTCGACCGACGACCTCAGATCGAACGCTGCGAACGCGCAGGCGGACTTCGAGACGTTCGCCGGAACCAACCCCGCAGTGACCGTCGACCGGAGCTTCTGGCTCGCGAACGCGATGCTCGTCACGGTCGACACCGAGCAAATTCCGATCGATCGG
>LKMY01000048.1 GCA_001564205.1 Nanohaloarchaea archaeon PL-Br10_U2g5 | reverse complement strand
CGGAGCAGCCCGAGTCCGACGATGATTCCCGACACCGCGAGCGGTGCCATCGCGGCCGCATCCACCAGCTTCCGGCCGCGGTATCGGCGCGTCGTCAGCACCGCGACGACGACGCCCATCGGAAGCGCCAGGAGGGTCGCCGCGCCCGCGAACGTCAGCGAGTTTCGGATCGCGGGCCACGGCCGCACCTGAAACGCGGCCCCCGTCTGCTGACGGTCGAGAAGGAACCGGTAGTGGTCGAGGGTGAGCGCGCCGTCGCCGCCCGTGACGCTCGCGAGGACCATCGACGCGATGGGGGCGAGGAAGATGAGCCCTGCGACGACGACGTAGGCGGCGAGTCCGACCCGCGGAAGCAGCTCTCGGGCGGTCGGCGCAGCGGGGAGCAACGATTTTCGCGCCAGGGGTCGCGCCCCCCGCGACCGGACCGTGTGTTTCGCCTCGTATCGGAGGTACGCCAGCAGGACGCCGAGCGAGATGACGAGCTCGACTATCGCCAGCGCGGCCGCCTCCGCGTAGCTCAGGTCGCGCACGAGCCGGTAGATGAACACCTCGACGGTCGCCAGCTGGAATCCGCCAAGGGCGAGGACGATGGGGAACGTGCCGAACGTGAAGACGAACGTGAGCGCCGCGCCGGTCAACACCGCGGGATACACCTGCGGCGCGACCACGTCGTAGAAGGCCCGAAACGGCCCCGCACCGAGGCTCCGAGCGGTCTCGACCGCGCTCGCGTCGACAGATTCCCACGCCGCGGTCGTCACCCGCGCGACGAGCGGTGCGTTGTAGAAGGCGTGGGCGATCACGATCGCTTCGAGCGTGAACATGAGCTCGACGGGCGGGAGCCCGACCGCGCCCAACACCGTGTTCAGCGTCCCGTTTCGACCGAAGGTGGCGACGAAGCCGACGGCGACCATGATCGACGGGAGGACGAACGGAACGATAGTGAGCGACCGCAACGTCCGCCGACCGGGGAACTCGAAGCGCGCCAGCAGGTAGGCGGCGGGCAGTCCGAGCGCGACGCTGGCGATCGTCGACAGCGCGGCCTGATACGCCGTGAACCCGACGATTCCGAGCCGACGATCCGGGCCGAGAAGGTCGGACACGACCGCGAGCGGCGACTCTCCGGCGAACAGTCGCGCGAGCTCGCCGAAGTAGAACGGGTCGCGTAGGATCTCCGCGAACACGCCGAGCGTGACGATGCCGTCGACGACGACGGCCTCGACCAGGACGGTACCGACCGGGTAATAAAACGCGACGACGAGCAGGGCGCTCGTCACGACCGCGAGCGCGGTCAGTAGGCGCCCTTCGACGCGGTTGACGATTCCGGCGACGCTCACGGGACCCTCAGTTGCCGGCGAACTGTCGCTCCCACTCGGAGATCCACTCACTGACGGAGCCTTGCAGCTCCTCGTACGTGAACGTCACTGGGTCGGCAGGCTCCTGTGCGAGGTCGGCGTAGTCGTCCGGCAGCTCGGCGGAGTCGGTCGCGGGGAAGGCGACGTTTCGCTCGGCGATCTCGCCTTGGACCGCGGGTTCGAGCATGAACGACATGAACTCGCGGGCGAGGTCGGGGTGGTCTGCGTCGGTGAAGACGGCCATTCCCTCGGGGTTTGCGTACGCCTGATCGTTCAAGAATCGGATCTGATGCTCGTCGAGGTCTGCGCCCTCCATATTGGCGAACACCTGATCGGTGGAGTAGGAGACGACCATCGGGGCCTCGCCCTCGCTCCACGCGCTGTAGGAATCGCTCCACGAGCCGAGCACGCGAACGTCGTTGTCCTGGAGGTCCGCCCAATAATCGAGGTAATCGTACTCGGTCTCGCCGTCCTCGCCGTCGACGACACCGTCGTCCCCGTCGCCGAACTGGTGGATCGTGTGTAACAGGAACGCGCGGCCGGTCGTTGACGCGCCGGGGTTCTGCGCGATGAGCGCGCCGGTGTGCTCGTCGTCGAGAAGTCCGTCGAACGTCTCGGGCGCCTCCGTCTGGGTGCCGTCGTACACCAGGCTGATGTAACCGGTATCGAACGGGACGGCGCGGTCGAACGGATCGAAGCGGAGCCCCTCTCGAACGTCGTCGAGCCCGTCGATATCGCCCGCCTCAGCGAAGAGCCCGTCGTCGAGCTCGTCGTCGATCCGAACCAGGTCGTCGGTGTTGAACCCGACGTAGGCGTCGGCGTCGATTCCCGCGCCCGACTGCTCTCGCTCGATGTAGTGGTTGATTTCGTTGTCCGGGGTCGCCCACTCCAGCTCCGCGTCGAACCGGCTCTCGAACTCGTCTTTGAGCCACTCACCCGGGCTCACCGAGGGTGCGTCGATGAAGGAGTCGTACGTCGCGACCGTCAGCGTGGGCGTCTCTTCCGTGGAGTCATCATCGGACTCGTCGCCGTCGTCGGCCGCGTCTCCGTCGTCACCGGCGCCGTCGTCGACATCGTCATCGCCGGGACTGTCATCGGTCTGTTCGGCGCTACAGCCCGCGAGCGCAACCGCAGCCGCTACGCCGCTGACCGTCAGGAACCGTCGCCTCGTCGGTCGGTGAGCCGTCTGCGTGCTACCTCGCCGAGCTGTCGCGGTCTCATCGTCTGTCATTACTTGGTTGTTGTACCCAGTAGTTACATAAGGGATCCGTGTCGGACCGAGTCGGCGATGTCGGTGGTCCCTCGGGTTGGCGTCAGTAGCGGAACGGTACCGGCCACCGGCGCCTGTCCGGCTATCACCGGCGATAGCGTCGTCGACACCGATTTATTCCCCCACGGGTTCGGTACCTGCATGAACGATGACTCGGCAGGAACATCGACCGAAGTCAGTCGGCGTCGACTGCTCGCAGGTGGCGCAAGCGTCGCTACAGTCGGGCTTGCCGGCTGTTTAGGTACCCGCGACGGCGAGGTACCGAAGCCGACGGTCACGAGCGATCGGATCGACGACGGCTGGCGGCTCATCGAAGAGTCCACAGGCGCCGTCTTCGAGGAGTCGTACGGCCCGGTGACGGTCCGAGCGCTCGAATCGACAGAGGTGTACGAGTACGTCGACGTCGCCGAGGCGATCGCGGAGACGTTCGACGCCGACGGCTCTCCGGTTGTTTTTTTCGCGACGCGAATCGACCTCCGACCGGCGCTCGACAGCCTCCCCGGTGGGATCGTTCGAGAGCGACTGATGGCACAAGTGGAGGTCGCTGCGGCCAGCGCGTTCCACACCCAACTCCGCGAGAGCGGTATCGAGAACATCGAGGTCGTTGACGAGGGGACCACGACGGTGACGGGCGGCCACACGGCGACCGCGTGGGTGCTCGAAGGCGAGTTCGCGTTCGACGGCGACGTTCCACTCCCCGACGGCTCGACGGGCGACCTCAGCGAGTCCGTGGAGGTCCGGGCCAGACTCGCCGTCTGGCACGACGGCACCGACGTGCTCGTCGCCGGCGGGGCGTTTCCGACGGAGCCGCTCTCCTCGGTCATCGACGATGCAGTCCCGGATCCCCTCGACGGCGATGAAGTGCTCGAAGAGGTCACGGACGAAGAGACGAGGGAAACGCTCGCGACCGATTCCGATACCTTCGACGAAGAGATATCGGCGCTCATCGTCTCCGTAGAGTGACGGCCGGCTGGAGAGTGACTGACGGCTGGAGAGTGACTGACGGCCGGCTGGAGGGCCCGGAACCGACCGCTTTAATCGCCGCCCGCGACTCGAATCCGGTATGAGCCACTTTCCCGAGTTCGAGGTGATCCCCGCCGTCGACGTGCAGGACGGCGAGGTCGTTCAGCTGGTCGGCGGCGAGCGCGGCACCGGTAAGCGGTACGGCGACCCCGTCGCGGCCGCCGAACGTTGGATCGAAGCGGGGGCGTCGACGCTCCACCTTGTCGACCTCGATGGCGCCTTCGAGGGTGAGCGCGTCAACGCCGAGGCGATCGAGACGGTCGTCGAGAGCGTTCCCGACGCGGTCAGCCTCCAGCTCGGCGGCGGCATCCGGACCGCCGAGGGCGCCCGCAACCTTCTCGAACTGGGGCTCGATCGCGTGATTCTCGGCACCGCAGCGGTCGAGACGCCCGAGATCGTCTCCGAGATCGACGAGACACATTCTGGCAGCGTCGTCGTCAGCCTCGACGCGAAGGACGGTGAGGTCGTCGTCTCGGGATGGACAGAGGGGACCGGTCTCGATCCGGCCGCGGCCGCAGCCCGATACGAGGAGCTGGGCGCGGGTGCGATCCTCTTTACGAACGTCGACGTGGAGGGGCAGCTAGAGGGGATCGACCGCGAGGCGGTTCAGGCGGTCGTCGACGCGGTCGATATCCCGGTTATCGCCTCCGGCGGCGTCGCGAGCGTCGACGACGTGGTCGCGTTGAAGCGAGCCGGCGCGGCCGCCGTCGTCGTTGGCACCGCCCTGTATGAAGGTCGGTTCACGCTTCGGGAGGCGCAGGCCGTGGCGGACGAGGCGTCGGCGGAGTAGCGGACCTCCCCGATCGACGAGGCACCGGAGTGACGTTTAACACCTCGGGCGACGTGATACGCGTATACGTACCACATTATGAGAGCCGCTATCGCTGACAGGCGTCGGCATCGCGTCGAGAGGGTCGGTCGGTGAGCGCCGAGCGCGCGACCGAACGGCTCGTCCGCGCCCGCGAGTACACCGATGAGTCGGGACACGCGACCGCGGAAGTCGTCTCGGAGCCGTACGCCGAAGACGACCGCCTCCACGTCCCGATAGCGGTGCTGACGACCGGGGAGCGGTACACGTTGACGTTTCAGCTCCCCCGAACGTGGGAGACCGACGATCCGGTCGTCCGTCTCGTTGAGGAGGTCGGTTACGGGCCCGGTGGCGTCGAGATGCTCGTCGGCGAGCGGTTCCCGGTCGATCTCAGTGGCGACGCGCCGCGACCGGCCTTCGACGTCGACGCGGAGTCCGCAGAGACGGCCGACGACGAGTCGACCAGTGTGAGGACCGTCATCCGCGCGGTCGACACCGTCTTCCCCGTGGTGAGGCGACGCTTCGGTCGGACTGCCCGGTACGGTGCCGCCCTGACCGCGTTCGGGAGCGTCGTGGCCGTCGGCGCGCTCGTCGCGGCAACGGTGACGTACGCGGTCGTTCTCGCCGGGCTGCTCGCCGTGACGGCCGCCGGGTGGCTCGGCGGGATCGGAACTGCCGCGTTACTCGTGGGCGTGGCCGCCGCGGGGGTTGTTGGCGCGCGACTGCGATCACGGAGATACGGGAGCGTGGCGACAGCCTCACGCCCTCACGGCGGCCGGTCCGAACTGCTCCGAAACCGGTGAGTCACTCGGCAGGGCTCGTTTCGCCGGTCTCGTCTCCGGCGATGCCGCCGTCGCCATCCGCGTCAGGGCGCTCCCGCTGAACGACGAGCACGGGGCCGAGGAACCGCTCCGCGACCTGTTCCGCGGGCATACCGAAGACGAACGTGGTGACCGTCGGGTCCGTCTCGCCCATAACGACCGCGTCGTGCGTCTCGCCGTGTTGTGCGATGGCGTCGATGGCGGTCTGTTCCGTCGGTGTTTCGATGAGGGTGTCGATGCTGGCCGGATCCATCCCGCGGTCGACGAGGTCGTCCCGGACCGCCCCCAGTAGCGACTCCGCGTGGTCTTCCGCCTCGTCGTCGCCGAGGATGTGATACAGCGTCACGTCGATGTCGGTGCCGGCGAACAGTCCGGCGACGAGCCGGGTGTTCCGGCCGATGCCGACGGTGCCGCGCACGGCGACGAGCACGGAATTGAGCTGTTCGACACTGTTCGGTACCAACACCGCGAGACACTCGTACTCGTAGATGAGCCGGTTGATCGTCGTCTGTTCGTCGTGCGTGAAGACGAGCCGCGTCTCGGTGGTCGCCCCCGCGTTGCTGAGGGTGTCGGCGTAGACGGTGAGCTTCTTCATCGCTTTCTCGCCGAACTGGTCGCGAGCCTGTTCGGTCGCCGTCTGTTCGGGAAGGACGTGGTAGCCGAGCAGCACGACGTTTGCGTTGGCGAGGAGGTCCGGAATGCCGACCGGAAGCGTTTCGCCCTCCAGCACTTCGAGCGGGACTAGGACCGTCGGTCGATCAGAGACCGTTTCGGCTCCGCTACGATCCGCGCCTGCATCTGGTTCGCGTCCGCCGTCAGTCATCGGCTGTCCGTCCGTCGTCAGCGTGTGTGGTGGTGTCATGTCAGAAATCCCCTTTGAGTTCGACGTCTGTCGCGTAGTAGCGATACCAGCCGTAGCTCACCGCCATCACGACCGCGCCGATAATAATCGACGCCGGCTGCATGAACGCGATGAGCGCGAAGCTCGCGACCGCACCAACGCCCGCGACTGCGAAGCCGGCCGGACAGCGGAACGTGGGCGTGTACCAGTCGGGCTGCTCGCGACGAAGCTGGATCAGCGCAACGCAGATCAGTCCGTACATCACGAGGTGGAGAAAGGAGGCGACCTCCGCGAGCAGCTCCACCTGTCCGGTCGCGGTGAGCACGACGATCGGTCCCCCCGCAAGCCCCAATGCGACGTGTGGCGTCCCGTATTTGAGGTTGATTTTACTCGCCCGCTCGGGGATGAGGTCGTCTCGACTCACCGCGAACACCGCCCGCGACGCGCTCAATATCGACGCGTTAGCGCTAGAAAACGTCGCCAGCAGCCCCGCGATGACGATGGCGAGCGCACCGGGGAAGCCGACGAACTCGCGAGCGACTTCGACCATCGCCGTCTCGCCGAACTCGCCGAGCCGAGCGCTGCCGAACGCGCTCGTCGCGACGAAGATGGTGACGACGTAGAAGACGCCGACGAGGATGACCGAGCCGACCATCGCCAGCGGAAGGTTCCGGGACGGCTCTTTGATGTCGCCGGCGACCGTCGCGACCTGCGCGAAGCCGAGATACGAGGTGAACACGAGCGCGGCGGTCTGAAGCACCGGAAGCATCCCGCCGGGCGGGAAGAAGCGCTCCGGCGTGCTCTCGGTCCCGAACACGCCGAGCGCGTCGAGGCTCCCGTAGCTCAGAAACAGGCTGAGGATGACCAGAAGCAGTATCACGATACCGTTCTGGAGCGAGGCCGTGTTCTCGGTCCCGAAGAGGCTGAGCACGGTGAGTCCGATCCCGAACGCGACGCCGAGCGGGACGGCGGGGCTGATCGGTAAGGCGATGCCGGCTTCGAGGAACACCTGCCCGGCGTAGCTGCCGAGGCCGACGAGGTAGAACGCGGAGGCGAACACGAGTCCGAGCCAGAGCCCGAGTCCGACGATCGCGCCCGGGCCGGTCCCAAGCCCCCGGGAAATGAAGAAGTAGCCGCCGCCGCTGCGTGGCATCGCGGTGGCGAGCTCGGAGGTCGGGAGCGCGACGAGCAGCGCCACAACCGCGCCGATCGCGAACGAAAGCGCCGCCGCCGGACCGGCGTTTTCGGCTGCGAGACCCGGAAACACGAAGATCCCCGCACCGATCATCGTCCCGATACCGATCGCGAGGCCGCCGACGAGGCCGATCGTTCGTTCGAGCTCTCCCTCCCCCTGATCGGTGTCGTGTTCGATCGGTGGCTCCGAGGAGTCGGGAGGCGATACTGGCGGATCGGTCGGTTGCGCCGGGGAATCGGCCGGACGTGTCGAGGATTCGTCCGGCGGTCCACCGTCGGATACCATACGAGTGTGTCACGTCGGTGGGATAAAATAGGCACCGCCCGCAACGGCCTTAAGAGTCCCCGACGACCGACCCGTATGAGCGAACACGAGCGAACGGCGGCCGTTGCTCGCGAGACCGCGGAGACGACGATCGATCTCACCCTCGCGATCGACGGCGACGGCGACAGCGAAATCGATACCGGGATCGGTTTTTACGACCACATGCTCGAAGCGTTCGCCAAGCACGGTCTCTTCGACCTGACGGTGCAGTGCGACGGCGACCTGGAGATCGACGACCACCACACCGTCGAGGACGTGGCGATCTGTCTCGGCGAGGCGTTCGACGAGGCGCTCGGCGACAAGCGGGGCATCCGGCGATACGCCGACCGCCGCGTCCCGCTCGACGAGGCGGTCGCGAGCGTCGTCGTCGACGTGGCCGGCCGTCCGTACTACGAGTTCTCTGGCGAGTTCTCACAGGAGTCGATCGGCGGGTTCACCAGCGTCATGGCCGACCACTTCGCGCTCTCGCTCGCACAGAACGCGGGGCTCACCCTACACGCCGAGGTCGAGACCGGCGATAACGCCCACCACGAGGTCGAGGCCCTATTTAAGGCGCTCGCGCGCGCCCTCGACGACGCGACGCGGCTCGACGAGCGGCGAAGCGACACGCCGAGCACGAAAGGCGAGTTGTGAACCGCACCGGGTATATATAAAATAAGTGCGGTGGCGCGCGCCGGTGAACGGCCGCCACCGGCGGCCGTGAGCCGAGCGCGAGGGAGTCGCGAACGGAGTGAGCGACGAGGCTGGGGAGGTGGAGGCCGGAGAGGTGGAGGCCGGAGAGGTGTGAGGCGTTCATGCCGTACGGGATCGGGGTCGGCCGAAACACTGAGTCTTCGGTAGTCGCGACCGGGATGAGACCGAACACGCCGACCCCCTCCTCCGCCGATCGCTTTTACCCGTGCGAACCGTAACCACACCTGACAGCGATGGACCTCCACTGTGAGGGCTGTGCCGGCTGCTGTGTCGACTGGCGACCGCTGAACCCGGACACCGCGGGCTCCGACCGAACCGGTCCCCGCCCTCCGCTCGACGACGTGTATGGCCTCGCACCGCTCACTCGCGACGAGATCGCGCGGTTCGTCGACGACGGCCTCGGCGACGTTCTCGTCCCGCGGCTGTTCGAGCCCGCCGAGCGCGACGATAGCGTGACCGTTGACGGCCTTCGACTGGCCGCCGCCGGCGACCGTCCCGTCTTCGTGGTCGGCCTCCGGAAACCGCCGAAACCGGTCGCGCCGGTCGGCACCGACGAGCCGCGATGGCTCGACGCCTGCGTCTTCCTCGATCCGACGACGCTCCAGTGCCGGATCCACGATACGGAGCAGTACCCACAGACCTGTGCAACCTACCCCGGCCACAATCTCGCGCTCGACGCGGAGACCGAATGCGAGCGCGTCGAGGCCGCCGGCGGCGGCGACCGGCTGCTCGACGACGAGCCGCCAGAAGACTTCCCCGCCCCGGCGTTCGGCCCACAAGCCCTCGGGTCGACGGTGTTCGCGTATCCCGATGGCGACGAACTCGACGGAGTCGTCGATCGGCTTCTCGAAGGTGAAGCGACTCCAGACGACCGCGCCCGGTTCGTCGGCGCTGCCGTCGGCTCTCACGCGGGCTCGCTCTCGGTCGATCGAGACCGGATGAGGGCCGCCCGTGAACAGGCCCGTAGCGCTGACTCGTGGGCGGGAACAGCGATTCGAGAGTGGACCGAACGCACCGCCGCAGACGGAGAGGCAGTCGGTGGCGGCGCCGAAATGCAAGGCGAACTGACCCGCGAACTGGAGGACAGCGTCGGCGCGCCGGGGACACCGGGATGGGAGGCCGGTGACTGACTGCTAAGGATGGGAGACCGGTGGCTGATCCTTTGGGGTTTCGCGCACGCGCGCGATGGGTTCAACCGTCTTCGAGCCCATAATTTGGTATGAGAGACCGTGAGACTAGCGAGAAGAGTCGCT
>LKMY01000047.1 GCA_001564205.1 Nanohaloarchaea archaeon PL-Br10_U2g5 | reverse complement strand
TCGCCAGATACGCGGTCACCAGAGTAGGTCTGCCGATACGAGCAGATACGGGTCTTATAACAATACGCGGGCAGCGCGATCCGTCTCGTAGACCGACCGATGGAACTCAACGAACTGCCAGACCTCGTCGACGACGAGTTTACGTATCCGATCACCGCTGAGGCAGTGATCGAGACGATCGGCGATCGGACAGTCGACGCACCGAACGGGAGCGACTCGGAAGATCTCGCGACGATACTCGACCGTGCCGGCGAAACGACATTCGAGACGTCAGACGAGTTGATAACGACGATTCGCGGCACCGTGAGCGACGAGTACATCGGTCGGAAGTACTACGATGACCGTGGATCGAATCCCCCAGACGGAGATGACAGTCAGGAATCGTCGGACTCCTTCTAGTCGGACTGGTCTCGGACTTCGAACGACGTCGGCCGCTTCGCGCGGAGTTGATGACACCGCCTCGAGCACGCGGATCGTCGTATCTCGGTCCGAACGTGGACGTACTGCGGATCGATGGACTCCTCGACAAACTCGGCTACCGCGTCGATGAACGCCGCTCGAAGCTGTTCGTGGGATCGGTCTGATGCGAAACCCTCCGAGATGTAGACGGGCCCGAGATAGCTTACCTTCGGGTTCGGAGGCGGTGAAAACACGACGGTCACCGAGCCGAACGACGCGGAGAACAGCGGAAACAAGCCGAGAGGGCACTGCCGAGACCGACCGACGAGGGGATGCAGTTCCACACCAGAGTGGGCCGCCATCGTCCGAAGGGCCCCAGAGCGGTGGAACGCCGTCGAGATCGGTGACTGCTCGATCAGCTCGTTTCACTGTGCGGCGCTGTCCATTCGTTCAACAGACAGGGTCATACCCGACTCGCTAACTCACGGGCCGTCTTGGTTACACAGACCGTAGCAGCCGGATCGGTTTCCATCCGCTTGTCCGATTCGCGCCGCCACGCACGCTATCTCGCCTCGGAGCGATCATCGACACAGCTCGGAGCGATCATCGACACAGCTCGGAGCGACTATCGAAACCGAGTGTACAGGCTCGCCATCGTGCTCATCGCGAGACCGCTGCGCTCTAACCGATAGTACGTCTCCATTTCGGGTGCGAACTTGGCTTTGTACTCGCAGAGTCGCTGATCGTTCGCCCCGACTAAGTCGTACGTCTCCAATCCGTCGGCGCTCGCCTCGCGGACCACGTGCCAATCGAGCAGATCCTGTGCGGGAACCGGGGCGTCGAACTGAGCGACGCTCTGCCAGCGATAGGCGGTATCGCCGTCAGACGCTACGATCGCCCCGCCGACGAACGCACCGTCGACGGTACAGAGGTACGAGGTGAACGCGTCGGGCACCATCCGCGCGAGGTCCCGAACGAGCCCCGAACTCACGCCGTACGAGACGCCTTGGTCCGCGTGTCGCTGCCGGACGTTCGCCAGAATCTGTTCCATTCCCGCCCGACCCCCGGTCGTGATCTCGAAGGCGTCGTCGTCGGTCTTCCGCACGTTCGAGCGGAGATCGCTTCCCACCTCTGAGAGCAACTCGTCCGGACCGCGAGTGAGGTCGACGTGATACGTGTACCGCGGCGTCGGAGAGAACCCGTTCCAGAGGAACGGCCGGGGGTCGTCGTAGCCGACGGCGGTGCGAACGTTGACGAACCGGGGCGCAATCTGGTCGTCGACGTACGCCAGTGCGGCTTCGACGAACCGACGGTGCCGACGCTCGCGTTTCCGACGCTTCATGTTTGGATCGGTGAACGTCGCCGGCCCCAGATACGGAATCTTCTCGTCCGGTGGGGGGGAGAAGGCCGCGCTCACCGGACCGATCGTTCGCTCGAACACCGGAAACAGTCCGGCCGGCTCGTTTCCGACGTAGCCGACCAACGGATGCAGCTCACAGTTCGTATACTCGGCGATGATTTCGAGCGCATCGTATCGGTGGAACGGCGTGGTCGTTCCCGATCGGGTGACGAGAGCGTCCCACGAATCTGCATCGTCGACGCGTTCGATCTCGACGCTCATTCTAAGTACCCGAGGCTCGACAGCCGTTCTTCCATCCCATCGTCGAGCGCACGGTCGGAGACGTCGACGTCCGCATCCTCGTAGATCGGGTATGCTGCCTTATCACATTCTTCGATCACCGGCAGTGCCGTGCCGTCCATGCGGTCGCTGACTGGCGCTCCGAGCAGCGATAACACCGAGGGAGCGACGTCAAGCATGTGTGCACCGTTCAGTTCTGTCGCCGGAATCCCCGGACCGGCGACCGCGACGATCCCGTGGAGCCTGTGAGTCCACGCTTCCCGCGGGGTACCGAACGGTTCGTCGAGCACCGACGCCGACAGGAACACCTCGAAAGAGTTCGGAACAGTCACGATATCCGGTGCGTCCTCCACATAGGGGCCGGAAAACACCTCTTCTCGGGGGAGCACCGCGTCGAAAACAGAAGCACCGTCGGGCGATCGGAGCTCGCTCAGCATCTCGATGATCTCCGATCGAACGGTTTCGTACTCCTCCGGTTTGACCACCCCGTTCGGCTCCCGACCCGCAAGGTTGATCCGGATCCCCATCTCGATCCGATCACGCATATATGCCTGCGAGTTCGGGAAGTCGACGTGTTCGGAGCCGGCGCGAACGAGCTCGTTCGGAACGATTCGCAACACTGCATCGTCTAACCGAAGCGTTTTGAGCACCGCTCCGATCCGCTGACTGGTGACTCCGACACTTGCGGCCGCGGACAGCGCTCGCTCGGCCGCAGACGGAGAGCGCTCGGTCGTAGTAGACGGCTCACCGGCTGGAGACGAGCCGTCGGCCCCGTTTCGGAGGGTCTCTGTCGCCAACTGCGACCAAGAGGGTTTCTCCGCACCCGCAGACGTCTCGACGAGTCCACGGTCGCGAAACAGCGTGTTCGGGCGGAACTCGACGCTGCCACAGGGTCCGATACCGTGATCGCTCACGATCACGACGTTCGTCGGGTCGCAGTCGTCCAGTATCCGTTCGATCTCGTTGTCGACCGCGGTGTACACCCGTTTCGGAGCCTCCTCTTCTTCGGGAAACTCGTGCAGCACGGTGTCGCTCTGCTGGAACTGGATGAATCCGAAGTCCGGGTCTTCACGGTCGATCAGGTAGCGGAACGCCGCGCCGCGCATCCGAGTCACCTCTTCGTACCCGTCGATCCGGTCTTCGCGGGTCGTGCCCTGGCTCAGCTGCGGGTTATACAGCCGATACTCCCCGATTTCTTCACGGATATCTTCGAGGAGTCCGTCGGGGTGACAGCCGGGGTCCTCGGGTGCGGTGTAGCCGGGGACGAGCACGCCGTCGAATTCGGCTGGCGGATGCGTGACGGGGACGTTAACGACGACGCTCCGATACCCTTCCTCTGAGAGCAGCTCCCACAGCGCGTGCTCTCGGACGTCGGTCCCGTCGACGATCTCCCAGTCGTACCCCTCGAATCGGAGAAACCCGTACACACCGTGTTTTCCGGGGTTGACACCGGTGTATAGCGAGGGCCAAGTGCTCGGCGTCCAGGGGGGGAGCTGCGCCTCTAATGGTCCGCTCGCCCCCTCGGCGATTACGGAATCGATGGTCGGAGTCGTCCCTGCAGGGAGCCGCTCGAGTACGTCGTGACTCAGGGCGTCGACGCCGACCACGAGCGTGTCGACGGTGCCGCCTGAAATATCGGGCATGTTTCATTCGAACGCCCGTATCGGGTTTTGTTATGGTCGGCCTGCATGCGTGTTCTCACGTTCGGAGAGGCGGTTCATTTCGAGCGGTGACCCGCTGGCTCACCGCACGCATCGTTCGCACGTTCAGTCCGCTGAGTTCACGTCGGCGAGCCACGTACGCGAGGACCGTCCGCAGCCGTTCGACGTCCGCGTCGGTCAGCAGATCGTTCGGGCGCAGCCAGATGTGAAAGACGCCGTCGCCGTTCGCCGCAGCGTCGACACCACGACAGACGACCGCGACGACGGGGTCCACCCACAGCCGTTCACAGACCCGTCGAGCGGACCCCGAGAGCCCGTACAGATGAATCGACGCCGGCACATTCACGAGACCGAACTCGTCGATAGTCGGTTCGACGAGCGGCGGCGTCCCGACGGTGGCGTTCCCGATCGTCCGAAGCGCCGACGTCGGAGGCGGCTCGCCGTTCGGACCGACGCCGCGATAACAGGTGAATCCCCACTCCGCGAGGACGTCGCGATGGCCGAGGCTGTTGTGCGGAAAGACGACAGACGTCATCGCAGCCGGGACAGACGAGGACTCCGCGGCCTCCAACGAGGCGACGAGCTCCGCGCGAGCGAGCTGTGTCGTCGTCGCCTCGTTGCCGAAATCGACGTGCGTGTAGGAGTGACACCCGATCTCGTGGCTGACGTCGGCGTCGTCGATCTCCTGGATAAGGCCGGGTGCGAACCGAAGATCGGGTCGGTCGGCCCAGTCGTTCCGCTCGCGGGTGAACCACTCCTCGTCGACTGGGTGGGTCGGGTGGGCGCGATCACACCGCTGTAAAAACAGATGGCCGACGACGGCCCACGTCGCAGGGATCCGGTAGGTGTCGAGCAGTTCGAGCAGCGTCCGCCATCTCTCTCGCCCTGACTCAATCCGATCCATCGGCGGAGCGGCGAGGTCGTGATAGCCCCAGCCGAGCTCTGCCTCTATCGAAAGAACGACAGTTCCCACGGTCAGCGTCCTCCGAGACGAAGGCGAACGAAGCGGTCGGTTCTCTGGGGTACACACATGTCCATCACTCAAGGGGTAGAAGGCTTTGTTATATTTTACCAAACGCCGTTCAGTACCACGTACAACCGACGGAGCCGCTGATTAGGTGAGGTTCGGATGCGGCGGAGTTAGTCGTTCAATCGCCGACGTCGCGCGTCGATGGAAAGCGTCGCATAACAAAGCCGTCACCGCCGAGAAACCCATCTACGACTCGTCAGTCGACGAGTAGTATCCCAGTATGTACGGACCAAATCCTGTATCCCGCTCCGACGGATCACCGGCGGCAGTGTGCCACCGAGAACTGACGTTGCGGTCTCCGGCAGGCCACGTATGAGCGAGTCGCCAGACTCCGAAACGGAACCGACAGCCGGCGGCCAAGCGACGAGCGACGAGCAACCGGCGACCGACGAACGAAGCGACTCCGACGCTACAGACGATGACCACAGTGGCACGCGGTCCGCGACGGGCGACGGCTCAACAGCCCGCCTCGGAGAGGACTGTCTGATCGACGACGGCGTCAGGCTCACGCCCGCCGAGACGGGCGAGAAGCCGATTCAGATCGGCGACCGTGCCAGGATCCGGTCCGGAAGCGTGGTCTACGCTGGTGTGGAAATCGGTGACGATTTCACCACCGGTCACGACGCTGTCCTCCGCGAGCGGACGGTGATCGGCGACGAGGTCGTCATCGGGACGAAAACCGTCATCGACGGCAACACCGTCGTCGGGGACCGGACGAGCCTGCAGACGGGGGTGTACGTGCCTACGGGTACGACGATCAAGAGCGACGTGTTCGTCGGCCCGAACGCCGTGATGACGAACGACCCGTACCCCGTCCGAACCGAGACCGCGTTACTTGCTCCGACGCTCGAGAAGCACGCCTCGATCGGCGCGAATGCGACGATTCTTCCCGGCGTTACCGTCGGTGAGGGGGCGTTCGTCGCTGCTGGCGCAGTCGTCACCGACGACGTTCCGCCGGAGACCCTCGCGGTCGGCGCGCCCGCAACTACGCGCCCGCTACCCGAGCAGCTGGCGGGCCGGAATGACCTCCCTTGACTGCTCCGCAGAAAATCCATATGGAACACACTCACGACTCATCGACATCCGACCCGACGGCACAGGTATCGACCGACGGTGGCACCTCTGGTGGTGCGTCCGGCGACCCTATGACGGGTGATTCCGTCCCAGCGGACGACCGTGGACCGACAGCCGTCGAGCGGCTGTACGACTCGCCGGCGTCCCGCGCCGATCAGCGACGGGCCCTCGTCGACGGCAAGGTCCCGGTCGCCGTCTACGGACTGGGGAAGATGGGACTCCCCATCGCGGGCGTCCTTGCGTCCGTGACCGGCAACGTCGTCGGCGCAGACGTCGATCCCGAGGTCGTCGAGCGCGTGAACGCCGGCGAGTCGCACGTCGATGGGGAGCCCGGATTGGACGAACTGGTGGCTGACGGCGTCGCGGACGGGTCGCTCACGGCGGTTGCTGATCCCGCCCGCGCGGCCGAGAGGGCGTCGGTCCACGTCGTCATCGTGCCGACGCTGCTCACCGAATCGAATGCGTGCGATCTGGCGATCGTCGACGCGGTCGTCGATTCGATCGCGACCGGCCTCGTTCCGGGTGACACCGTGTTCGTGGAGTCCACGGTTCCCCCCCGAACGTGTACGGACCGGATCGCCCCGCGACTCGCGGAACGAAGTGGGCTCGACCCTGAGACGTTCGGCGTCGCGTTCTGTCCCGAGCGGACCTCGAGCGGCCGGGCGCTCCGGGACATCCGCGAGGCGTATCCGAAGGTCGTCGGCGGCGTGGACACGGAGAGCACACGGGTGGCCGAACTCGTGTACGACGAGGTGACCGATAACGACGTGATCGCCGTCCGAGACGCGACGACTGCGGAGGCCACGAAGGTGTTCGGCGGCGTCTACCGCGACGTCAACATCGCGCTCGCCAACGAGTTCGCTCGGTACGCCGACTCGATTGGGATCGATGTCAGGGAAGCGATCGACGCCTCGAACACGCAGCCGTTCAGTCACATCCTCTCGCCCGGCCCCGGCGTCGGCGGTCACTGTATCCCGGTGTATCCGTATTTTCTGTTAGAGGCGTTCTCGGTCGACAGCCCGCTGATACGGATCTCTCGGGCGATCAACGACGAGATGCCGGCATACACCGTCGAGCGCGTTCGGTCGATACTCGCCGCCGAGAGCGAGCCCGGTAGACATTCGAAAAGTACCTCCGACGGAGGTGAATTTGACGGCGCCAGCGTTCTGGTGCTCGGTGTGACGTACCGTCCCGGGGTCGATGAACTCCGAAATACCCCGGCGTACGGGGTGATCGAGGGATTGGCCCGACGCGGTGCGACGGTCGACGCCTGCGACCCCGTCGCCTCCGACCTGTCTGGGTTCCCGGCCAATCCGGTGTCGATGTCGGCGGCGGCGAACGGTTCGTACGACGCCGTCGTCGTCGTGACCCCGCACGAGGCGTTCTCGGCGTTCGACTGGGACGGACTCGAGCCGACGGTCGTGTTCGACTGCCACGACGCGGTCGAACTCAGC
Organism: Nanohaloarchaea archaeon PL-Br10_U2g5; assembly: GCA_001564205.1. Next base: position 2,356 of record LKMY01000047.1, on the reverse strand, counting down.
GAAACGAATCACGCGGTGTACACGCTTGGCAGGGCGATGGCGCTCGACGAAGCGGGATCCGACGGTGAGAGACCGAGTAGAGATCGATGAGTCGGATCCATTTTGACGTGACGCACCCGGCCCACGTCCACCTGTTCAGATACGCGATCCGCGAACTCGTCGACGACGGTCACCACGTCGTCGTCAGTTCGCGCGAAAAGGAGTTGACGACGGATCTGCTCGACGCGTTGGACATCCCACATACGGTGTTATCTACCATGGGGGATCGCAAGGTCGAACTCGCCTCCGAGTGGATCGGCCGCAGCGTCCGCACTCTCGAGTACGACAGGCAGTTCGACCCGGACGTCGTCGTGAGCAGGCTGAGTCCGTCCGCAGTCGCGGCAGCCGCGGCGATGGGGGCCGGAAGCGTCGCGTTCCACGACCACGAGGGAACGAACCGGCTTGCCGGTCTGCTCGCACCGTTTCTCGACCGGATCTGTACTCCGGCGTCGTTTGAGGCAGATTTCGGCGCCCCCCACCGTCGCCACGAGGGCGTCCAAGAGCTCGCATACCTCCATCCGAACCGGTTCACACCCGACCGCGACCGCCTCCGAGAGCACGGCGTCGAGCCGGACGATCCCTACTCCGTGTTGCGGCTCGTCTCGATGGGCGCGCACCACGACGTCGGACTAAAAGGGATCTCCGAGCCGGCACAGCGACGACTCGTCGACGAGCTGTCCGCCCACGGTCCCGTCTACGTCTCCGCTGAGGGTTCGGTCTCGAACGATCTCTCGGCGGAACCGATGCCGGTTCCACCGGAGCTGATGCATGATCTGCTCGGCGAGGCCTCGCTGCTCGTCACCGACTCGAACACGATGGCGACGGAGGCCGGACTTCTCGGGACACCCGTCGTTCGTTCGGGGGCGTACGCCGCCACCGACGAGTTCAGCAACTTCACCGTCCTCGGTGAGGCTGGGCTCGTAGAGTCGATCGCAGACGAGACCGCCGCCGTCGAACGGGCGATCGAATTGGCGGCCGACCCCGACGCAACCGACCGCTGGCAGCGTCAGCGAGAGGCGTATCTCGCCGACGCAACGGACGTCACGAGGTACATGGTCGACACCGTCTTAGAGGTCGCCGATGAGTAATATCGGCGAGGTCTCCGTGACGAGCGAGCGTGACGCGGCAGCGCGACGGAGAGATATCATCCCCGAAGACCACTCGTTTGCGCTGTGTCTCACTCACGACGTCGATCGACCGTACAAGACGTATCAATCCCCGTACTACGCCGTCCGAGATCGCTCGCTCGCACAGCTCGGTGACATGGTGTTCGGCCGGAATCCGTACTGGTCGTTCGACAGGATCCGGTCGATCGAAGAAGGGCTAGACGTCCGGTCGGCGTTCTACTTTCTCGACGAGGAGTCGCTGTTCACGGATCGACCTCGTCGCGAGCTGCTCGATCCCGAAGCGTGGTCATTATACTCCGGGCGATACGACATCAACGACCCGAAGATCGTTGAGCTGATCCGTGAGCTCGACGATGGGGGGTGGGAGGTCGGTTTACACGGCTCGTACAACTCGTTCCGAGATCGGGAACAGCTCCGCGAACAGCAACAGCAGCTGGAGTCGATCCTCGGTCGGAGGGTGACTGGCGGTCGCCAACACCATCTCAATCTCGTCATTCCGGAGACGTGGGAGCACCACGCCGCCATCGGGCTGCGGTACGACGCGTCGCTCGGGTCAGCGACTGAGTACGGATTCAACCACGGCTACGGGCTTCACCGCCCGTTCGACGACGAGTTCGTCGTGTTCCCGCTGACTGCGATGGAGATTTCGTTACCGATAGACGGGGACCCAGACCGGGCATGGGAGGCCATTGAGGGGCTCTTCGCGGAGGCCCGAGAGAACGCCGCCGTAATGAGTGTTCTCTGGCATCCGCGCTTCTTCTGTTCGGACACGCCGAATCACGCCCCGATCTACAGGCGGCTGATCGAGCGGGCGCTCGAACTGAACGCATGGGTGGGTCCGCCAAGAGCGCTGTACGAGCAACTCGATCATCCTGACAGATCGAGTCGGACGGCTCCGCTGCAGCCGGAGCGGGGAGCCGAGTCGTCCGAAACGAACGGCCGGTAAACAAGCGATCGCTGCTGATCTCGGCACACGACGGGCACCAGGCGAACACTGTCGGTTCGCAACAGCGTCGGCCGCGGGTATGATCGCATTACTACTTAAAAAATCTCCGACGGAGTTCGGAGTGACTGCCGGAGTGAAGGCCTTCCAATCGGAGCGTCACACATTTTGTAACGACCGACCAGTCGAGATGATCGCCCCGGTTAGGATACGGCTACCCGCCCAAATTCCATATCAATAATTTTTA
>LKMY01000046.1 GCA_001564205.1 Nanohaloarchaea archaeon PL-Br10_U2g5 | reverse complement strand
TTCAAATGCAAGGAGTGCGGCCGACGCTGGCGCGGTTATAACTGAGCCAGGTGCGGACGTCGACTTCCACGGCCGCGACGAGAGGTCGGTCCGTGGGGTTGCCGGCGTCGCCGACCGTCCGAGGGGAGTCACCGAACACCGAGACTCGCTGTCCGGCTGTTTCACGCACCCGTCGAACCGACGGCGCGGAGCGTGTTGGACGGCTGTACCCGATCCGCTCACACGCGATTAGCTGACAGCCCAGCCGGTCACGAGGACGTACCCACCGATGAGCAGCAACACCGTCGGAACGAGCCATCGGTCGAGGCGGTCCGAGATGCCATCGCCGGTAACGTGCTGGACGATGAGAGACGCGGTGAGGAACACGACCCCGGCGCCGACCAGATACATCCCGACGATGAGCAGCAGCGCTCTCGGTGAGAGCTCCGCGAAAAACGGAATGAACACCGCGAGATTCTCGCCGCTGAGACCGATTCCCGTAACAGTGACCACGCCAACGCGGCCGACCGCGTTCGGGAGCGTCGGCAACCCGTCGATGAGGCTCTCAGGAGGGCCGCGAAGGAGTCCCCACAGTCCCATACTGAACGGTATCACACCCAGCAGAAACGTCCACTCCCGAAACAGTTCGGTGGCGACAACCGCCCCGATGACCGCACCGGCAAGTCCGATGCAAAACCCCGCATAATGGCCGACGAGAACCTCCCATGCCTGATAATCGTTGTCGGCACAGAACGCGCTGATGACGAGTAACGTATCGATATGAGTGACGGCGAACAGCCCAAGGCCAAGCAGTAGAACGGACTCCACGGATGAGTCACGTGTCACGGACCGGGCATATATTGGTTCGCTTCTGCGTGCCGGCCGCAGCTACTGCTCGTCGACCGAGCCGTCCAGCTGCTCCGCGAGGAACGCCACGACTGCCTCGGCGACCGCGCCGGCTCGTCCGACGAAGAAATGGTCCGACTCGAACGGAATCGTCTCGATCCCGAGCTTTAGGCCGCGGTCGACGACCGGCTCCCACTCCGCGGTCGAATCTCGCGTCGCATAGCAGATCTGTAGGGGAACGCCGAGCGAGACGAGGGCGTCGAGCGCGGCCACGGCGTCGACGTCGGGGTTCAGCCGGGCGGTCGGGGCGAGCGCGCAGACTCCGGCGAGGCCGGGGCGCGAGGCGGCCGTGACGAGCGCGACTGTGCCGCCGAACGAGAAACCGAACAAGCCGACCCGCTGGTAGCGCTCGACCGCCCACGAGACGGCCGCGTCGGCGTCCGTGCTCTCGCCGTAGCCCTCGTCCCAGCTGCCGTAGTCGAATCGGAGACAGTCGATTCCGCGTCTCGTGAGCGCGTCGCTCACAGCCATCAGTCGCTCGTCGCCGCGGTGTCCACGCTGTTGGGGATGCGGCGGACAGGCAACGACGACCGCGTCCGCCCGCGAGCAGTCGTTCGCGGCGGTGTCGAGACTGGCACGCACGTCGCGGGCGCCGGGGATCAGGACGGTGTCGCTCACGGGCGAGTGAAAGCGGTGGGTCGGTATCGACGGCGGCTCACGGGACCTGCGTCACGCGGTCGACGCCGTCGAGGTCAGCGAGGTCGGCCGCAAGCGCATCTTGGTCGACCCCGGTCTCGTAGTAGAACACCAGATCGAAAGTCCCGTCGCGAAGCAGCTGCTGGCACTCCCAGACGAACGACTCGTCGTCGAGCGTGAGCCCCTGAAACTGGTTCGAGGAGAAGTCGGTGTCGTCGTTGCCCGCCTCGATGTACGTCTCGCCTTTCTCGGCGTGGTCGGCAATGAGTTCGTTGACAGCGACCGTCAGCTCGTGCATCTCTAAGTCCTCCTGTCCGCCGAGCGTCGTGTGGACGATACAGCCGAGCAGATCGATATCGCCGGGCTCTAGCAGGGCTTTCGTCCGCGTGTAGAGGTCCGAGTCGACGGGTTCGCTCATAGTCGACTGTTTCGACTCCGCTTATAAACGAATGACGGTTCTGCGGGGACGACGGCGCGATTGGAAGCGGCCGCTTCTTCTAGAAGCGGCCGGGGCGACGGACGCTACCGCCGGAGCGACACGACGACAGCACCGTCTCGGCAGGTATCGTCGTCTCTCCTCTCGAAGGAGACGAGCCCGTCGTCCGCTAAGTCCTCGATCAGCCCGCGCAGCCACTCGCGGCCGTACTCGCCATTCGGCGCATAGTCCACACGAATCCGTGGACCAAGTTCGTCGAGCGTGAGCGCGTCGTACTCGCCGAGCGTCCGAACGATTCGCCCGCGGAACTGTCGGCGGCTTCCCTCGAAGCTCGGCTGCGTGGGCACGTCGGGCGCGGTGAAGTCGCCGGTCTGATACGCGTGACACCACTCGCGCCACGGGCAACCGGCCTCGTCACACCGAGGCGCCGTCCCGCAGGCGACGCCGCCGAGCTCCATGATCGCGTTGTTCCAGACGCGGGACTCCCCCTCGGGCATGACGCGAGAGGCGACCCGCGCGAACGCGTCGTCGTCGTCCGGAACGCCGAACGCCCGATAAAGGACTCGTTTGACGTTGGTGTCGACGACCGCGTCGCCCGCGTTGAACGCGAATGACGCCACCGCGTTCGCGGTGTACGGGCCGACGCCCATCAGTTCTTGGAGCTCCCCCGGCGATTCTGGAAACGCCCCGTCGTACTCCGTTTCGATCTGTTCGGCCGCCTCGTGGAGGTACTTCGCGCGGTTGTTGTAGCCGAGCGAGTGGTCCGACCAGAACGCGACTACGTCGGCGCGGTCGGCGGCAGCTAGCACGGCCGTCGCTGGCCACTCGTCGAGGAAGTCTTCCCACGCGGGGACGACGCGGTCGAGCTGCGTCTGCTGGCTCATCACCTCGCTGACGAGGATCTCGTACGGGTCGTCGGTGCGGCGCCACGGGAACTCGCGGTGGCTCGCCTCGTACCAGTCGATCAGCGCGTCGCGTACCGCGTCGAGGTCGGCCGGGAGCTCCGAGGCCTCCGAGTCGCCGTCGGGGGACTCCTCGCCCGCGGCGACGTCCGGGTCGGTCATGCGCTTCGGTCGGGGCGGTGTCGGTTTATCGGTGCTGGTCCGCGTCCGAATCCGGCCGGCCCATCGAGCGCGGATCGCGGTCCGGACCCGGGTACTCGCCCCCGACCGCCTCCGGGTAGAGTCGCTCGGGCGAGAACACGGTCGCGAACGCCTGCGGCTCACGGACGCTCACCGGCATTCTGTCTCGGAGGCCGGCCGCGGCGCGCGGGCCTGTCAGCGACGGGTCGAGACTCACGACCTGCATCGCGGCGCCGCGATACGCGGACGCCAACCCCGGGTGGTCACCAGCCGGGTGTGTAACGGGTTCGCGCCAGCCTTCGATCGCGACGCGCCAGTCGGCCGCCAGATCGATATCCGCCAAGGCCGTGATCACCGACTCGGCGTCGTCGAGCAGCGGGTCGCTGGCGACGAGGGTCGTCCACGAGTGTGACCGGAGCGTGTCGAGCGCGTCGCGGGCCGCCCCGCCGACAAGGAGGTCGGCTGCGAGCGTGTCTGCATCGGCGACGACTCGAGCGGGACTCGGCTCGGGCGTGACAGGAGCGGGGTTCCCGGTGGAGCCTCCGTCGTCGCCTTCACGTCCGCTCCCACTGTCGGGCCCAGAGCGACGGTCTGCAAGGGCTGTGCGCACCGCGTCTTCGTTCGTGTCGTACCGGGCGGCCCGCTCGAAGAGGTCGCCGAACGTCATGGTTGGCCCGTCGGTCGCCACGCGTATCGGCCTTGCGACTGCGGGGTCCAGCGCGCGTCCGCACCCTCGGTGAGCGCCGGATGCCGGCCGTTTTTATCGCTCCGACCGTACCCCACGGTATGGGATCCCGTGATTCGTCGCTGTTAGAGCGGTTCCGCGAGCCGGAGTACACCGGTGAGAACCGATGTGTGCCGTGTACCGTTCTCAACGCCGCGCTCGCGCTCGCGTTGACGGTCGCCGCCGGAGCGTTCGGGCCGGTGATCGCGCTCGCCGTATTTGTCGGCTCGTTCGCGAGCATCTACTTCCGCGGCTACCTCGTCCCGGGAACGCCAGAACTCACGAAGCGGTACCTCCCCGATCGCGTGCTCGCGATGTTCGGGAAGGCGCCCGAGGGACCACGCGACGGCTGGGAGGGTGCGAGACCGGTGACGGTCACCGACGAGACCGCCGCAGTAACGAGCGAGCGCGGGCAGGCAGAGCCGAGCCGCGCCGTCGAGGCGGATGCGGCGAACAACGAAGAGACCGACGGAACGAGCGACGGCGAAAGCGACGGCAGCTCCGGCGGCGAAAGCGACGACGAGCCGAGGTTCGAGACGGTCAAACGAATCACTGATCGTCGCGAGAACGCGGTCGAGCCTGTCGAGTTCCTCCTCGACGTCGGGGTCGTCGAGCGCATGGACGGCGTCGAGGAGCTGGCGTTCGAAAGCGCGTTCGCCGAGCGGGTCGAGACCCACGCCTCGTCGCTTGACCGCGACGACGTCGACGCCGAGACGCTCGCCGCGATGTTCGGCGTCGAGCCGGACGACGTCAGCTTTCGAGACCGTTCGTACCCCACTGTGAAAGTCCTCCGTCGGGTTCGGAAGTGGCCTGGCGACGGCGCGTACCTCTCCGACGTCGCCTCGCATCTCGCGCTCGCCGAGCGCACTGACCGATGGCTCGACGTGCCGCCCGAACAGCGGCTCTCGATCCTCCAGTCGCTGCGCTCGTTCCACTCGTCGTGTCCGGTGTGTGGCGGCGAGGTCGCCGCCACCGCAGACACCGTCGAATCCTGCTGTCAGGCGCACGAAGTCGTGGCGATCCGCTGTGTGGACTGCGACGAACACATCCTCGAACTCGATCCGAAAGCGGTTGCCACACCCGGCGAAGACACGGGTGTCACCCCCTGAGAGGCGCGAACCCGTCCCGACGCGAACGGGGTGTGAGACGATTTGGCCCCTCCGTTCGACTCACCCCGCCTCGACGCGCGGATCGAGATAGCCGTATGCCAAGTCCTGGATCACGTTCCCGACGACGCCGACGCCGATGATGACGACGGTTCCACCGAGGAGGACCGGCAGGTCGCGCTCGCTGACGGCCTCCAAGAGGAGCAGCCCGAAGCCGTCGATACCGAACAACACCTCGATCACGAACGTGGCGAGCACGAGGAGACCGAGCGCCTCCGTAAACAGCATCGAAAAGAACGGAATCGCGGCGTTTCGGAGGACGTGTGTCGCGACGCGGTAGCTCGACGCCCCCTTCGCGCGGACGAGCGAAACGAACTCCGCGGTCGCGTACTCCCGTGAGTGGGCCCGCGAGTAGCTGACGTACCCGCCCAGCAACGTGGTGAAGGTGAGCGCGATCGGAAGCAGATGGTCGAACACGATCGGTGACCGACCACCGGGGTCGTCGAGCGTCAGTGACAGCAGCATTCCGCCGATCCAGAAGTTCGGGAGGGCGAACAGCAGATACGCCGAGCCCACGCCGCCGGATCCGAGTCGGCTCTCCGGGTTCAGCGCGGCGAACATCCCGATTCCGACGCCGGCGACGATCGCCAGTGCGAGCGCCGGAACCGCGTACGCGGCCGTCCGGAGGACCGCGTCGGTGACGGCCGGAAACACCGGTTCGCCGGTGGCGATAGAGACGCCCCAATCGAGAGTGACCATACTGACGAGCCAATCGAGATATAACTCTGACAGCGGCTCGTCAAGCCCCCGCGCGGCGAAGTACTCAGCCCGGATCTCCGCGAGCCCCTCCGGGTCGTTTTCCCCGGCGAATCGGGCGAGTCCGATCTGGCCCGAAAGCACCCAGTCTTCGGTGAGCGTGAACAGCGCGAACACCGACGTGAGCACGATCCACGCGGTGACGACCCCCATCGCCGCCCGTTTGGCGAGGACGCGAAGGGGGTTCATCGGGCGCCACCAGCCACAGGGGCGATCGGACCCGCGGCTCTGAGGGGCGAATTGACTGCGCGATGCGACCGACGATCGAACGCGGAGGGCACCTTGCGGGGTGGTTCGCGCGTGAACATATCAAACCAGGGGCCGAGACCGGACCGTTGCGGTCGAAAGGCGGCTCGAATCGAGACGGATCCGTCGGATACTTTTAAGAAACTCTCGTCGGTAGTACGAATAGTCCCCCTCCAGATGTCATCTGCAGACGACCGCCCCCGCTTCGAGAACGTCGACTGGGACGAGGTCGACCGCTCGCGAACGACGGTCACGGCGGAACGGACGACGCTGCTCGTCGGCGTCCTGCTCGTCGTGCTGTTGCGCACGTATCAGCGGCGATCGGCCGGGTTGTACCTCGTCGCCGACTGGCGGCTCGCCCCGATCGACTGGGTCTTCCTGCTCGCCGGGGTCGTCCTCGTCGCGTACGGCGCCGTTCCGCTAATCAAACGAGTCCGGCGTCGACGCTCGTCGCTCGCGCTCGTTCGGCGGTACCCCGGAGCGGCGGTCGGCGGCGCGGTCGTCGTCGGCCTCGTCACGGTCGGGCTCGTCGGCCCGCTCGCTACCGGCTCCGCACCGCTCCGGTTCCAACACGCCTTTCACCCACCGATCGGGTTCTCCAGCACCGTCCCGCCACAGGAGTGTCTCGGAACCGAGACCGGGGACGCCTTCGACCGCGTCTGTCACGGCTCGTGGTCGTACCCGCTCGGGACGAACGAGCGGGGTCACCCGCTGGGGTTCCTCCTCGTCGAGGGCGCTCGCGTGGCGACGTACGTCGTCGTCATCGCGTCGGCGTTCATCATCCCGCTCGCCGCCGCGGTCGGCGTCGTCGCCGGGCTCCGCGGCGGCCTCGTCGACGATCTCCTCTCGTCGTACGTCGACGTGCAGCTCTGCATCCCCGCGATTCTGCTGTACTTCATCGGCTACGCGTACTACGGCCCCTCGCTGTTGCTGCTCTTAGCGACGTTCGGCCTGCTCAGTTGGGGCGGCATCGCCCGGCTGGTCCGCAGCGAAGTGATCCAGCGCCGGAGCGACGGCTACGTCCTCGTCGCTCGCAGCCTCGGCGCGTCCGGCTCCTACATCGCGCGGCGACACGTCCTGCCGAACAGCACGAACACCCTCGTTCCCGCCGCGTTCCAACTGCTCGCGCTGTTCGTCCTGATCGAGGCAGGCGTCGCGTTCCTCGGGTTCCACGAGATCGGGACGTACTCGTGGGGGTCGACGATCAGCGAGTCGATCAACGCCGAGGTCGCCGGCCAGCTACAGAGCCGGGCCGACGAGCCCGCTCATCTGATCTGGTGGGTCTCGACGCTGCCCGCGGTCGCGCTGACCGCAACGCTCGTCGCGTTCAAGACGCTCGGCGACGGCGTGCGAGACGCCCTCGACCCGCGGGGTGAGCGGTGATGACGGACGGAGGGCCCCTGTTGTCCGTCCGTGATCTCCGGACCCGGATCCGGACGACGGACGGCTGGCTCCACGCCGTCGACGGCGTGAGCTTCGACGTCGACCGGGGCGAGACGGTGTGCCTCGTCGGCGAGTCCGGCAGCGGCAAAAGCGTCACCTGCGAGTCGCTGACCGGGATCGTTCCGCAGCCGCCGGCGGCGGTGTCTGGCGAGGCCGTCGAGTTCGACGGCGAGCCGCTGTTGGGCCGCTCGGACGCGGCGCTTCGGTCGATCCGCGGGAGCCGGATCGCGCACGTGTTCCAGAACCCGCAGCAGGCGCTCGATCCGGTGTACACCGTTGGCGATCAGGTGACCGAGTCGATACGGATCCACGAGGACGTGACTCGGTCGGCGGCTCGGCGTCGAGCGATCGAGCTGTTGCGGCGGGTCGGTATCCCGCGCGCCGACGAGCGGATCGACGACCATCCACACGAGTTCTCCGGCGGGATGCAACAGCGGGTCGCCATCGCGGTCGCACTGGCCGGCGAGCCGGATCTCATCGTCGCGGACGAGCCGACGACCGCCGTCGACGTCACCGTCCAAGCGCGGCTGCTCGACCTGTTTCGGTCGGTCACCGGCCGCGGGACGAGCATGCTGCTCGTCACCCACGACCTTCGGGTCGTCGCCGCCGTGGCGGACCGCGTGCTCGTGATGTACGGCGGGACGATAGTCGAGCGAGGCTCGGTCGAGCGGGTGTTCTCCGAGCCGTCACATCCGTACACGCAGGCTTTGTTCGACAGCTACGGGCCGGAGCGGAGCACGAACGCGATCGCGGAGCGCTCCGCCCGCGGTGAGATCCCGGCCGACGGCTGTCGGTTCCGTGGAGAGTGTCCGTACGCGATCGATCGGTGTGCCGGCGGCTCGCAGCCGGCGTTTTACCGCGTCGGCGACGCTGTCGGGTACGAGGGCGGTGACGCGATCAGCCGCGGCGTCGCCGGCGGCTCCGATCACGCCGTCTCGTGTGTGCACTACGAGCCGGACGGCGACCCGTCGACGATACGCGGGAACGCTTCGTCTCCGATGGCGAGCAATCGCGCTCGAAGCGACGCCGTCGACTCGGCCGGCCCGGCGCCACCGGCCGCGGAGTCGCCGAGACGAGGGGGGTCCGACGATGCGTGACGAGCCGCTCTGTAGCGTCCGGAACCTCGAGAAGCAGTATCCGATCACTCGGGGCTGGCTCCGTCGCGAGGTCGGCCGCGTCCGCGCCGTCGACGGGGTGAGCTTCGATCTCGTACGCGGAGAGGCGCTCGGTATCGTCGGGGAGTCAGGAAGCGGGAAGACGACCGCCGCCCACACCGTGTTGGGCCTCGAGGAGCCGACCGCCGGAGAGGTCCGGTTCGACGGGACGCCCGTTTCAGCGCTCTCTGGGGACGCACTCACAGAATTCCACCGCCGGACACAGCTGATCGTCCAAGACCCGAACGACGCGCTGGATCCGCGGATGACCGTCGGCGAGGCGGTCGCGGAGCCGCTGCGGATCCACGGTCTCGACGACGCCGACCGACGACGCGCGATCGTCGCGGACATCCTCGAACGCGTCGGCCTCTCGGCGGACGACGCCGACCGCTACCCGCACGAGTTCTCCGGCGGCGAGAAACAGCGGATCTCCGTCGCCCGGGCGCTGGTCGTCAGCCCGGATCTCATCGTCGCCGACGAGCCGACGAGCGCGCTCGACGCGCGAGTGCGCTCTGCGATCCTCGGATTGCTCGACCGCATCCGTCGCGAGTTCGACATCGCGGTGTTGTTCATCAGCCACGATCTCGACGTGATCCGACGGTTCTGTGACCGCGTCGCCGTGATGTATCTCGGCGAAATCGTCGAGCGGGGGCGGACCGAAGACGTACTGAACGACCCCGCACACCCGTACACGCGCGTGCTGCTCTCGTCTGTTCCGTCGCTCGATCCGACGGACCGACGCCTCGGCCGACCCCTGACCGACACGGTGCCCGAGCCGAGCGATCCGCCCTCGGGCTGCCGGTTCCACCCGCGCTGCCCGGAGGTAATCCCGCCTGAGGGAATCTCGGTTCCCGAAGAGACCTGGCGGGCGATCGCGAGCTTCCGCTTTGCAGTGCAAGCGGGTGAGCTACCGAAGGAGGCCCTCCCCCCTACCGCAGATCACCCCGAGGGCGTCGGCCGCGACGACGACGAGGTCACTCCGGAAGCAGTGCGACGTGCGGTGGAGCTCCCGACGGAACTCCCGGACGCCAGGGCTGAGCGAGCAGTCGAAGAGGCGGCTGTCGCGCTCGCAAACGGCGATCTCGACGCGGCCGACGAGACGCTGGCGGCGGCGTTTCCGAGCGTCTGCGAACGAGAGTCACCCGACGCCGTTGCGATCGGAGCCGCGAGCGCA